>NZ_JBEOXS010000012.1:0-163189 GCF_040296705.1 Streptomyces sp. NPDC002055 | reverse complement strand
GCCCTCATCCAGCGCGCCGGCAACGCCTACGGCGGACCCATGTTCGTCGGCACCAGCAACGCCGTCCGCATCAAGGCCATCAAGGGCATCGGCGGTCTGTACGACTCCATCACCGAGGACATGGCCACCGGCTTCGAACTGCACCGCCACCGCAACCCCGCCACCGGCAAGAAGTGGAGCTCGGTCTACACCCCCGACGTCCTCGCCGTCGGCGAAGGCCCCACCGCCTGGACCGACTTCTTCACCCAGCAGCTCCGCTGGTCCCGCGGCACCTACGAGACCATCCTCAAGCAGTACTGGAGGGCCCCGCTGACGATGCCGCCGGGCAAGCTGCTCAACTACACCCTGATGCTGGCCTACTACCCGATGGCCGCGTTCAACTGGCTGCTCGCCGCGCTGAGCTGCACGCTCTTCCTGGTGCTGGGCGCCTCCGGGGTGCACATCTCCTCGGAGGTGTGGCTGATGCTGTACAGCGACGCGGCGGCGCTCCAGATCGGGCTGTACATCTGGAACCGGCGGCACAACGTCTCCCCCCACGAGCCGGACGGCTCCGGCGGCGTGGCCGGCATGGTGATGTCGGCGCTGTCCGCCCCCATCTACGCCCGCTCGCTGATGGACGCGGCGCTGCGCCGGAAGAGCACCTTCGTGGTGACGCCGAAGGGCGACTCCGCCACCCCCGACCGCCTGGCCACCTTCCGGATCCACCTGCTGTGGGCCGTGGTGTTCGCGGGCGGGCTCATCGCCTCCGGCTTCCTCGGACACACCCACGCGGCCATGCGCACCTGGTCGCTGCTGGCGCTGCTGCTCGCTCTCGCACCGCCGGTGATCTGGTACGTCGACGCCCGGCTGCGGCGGCGTACCCGGGCGGTTCCGCCGGCCGTTCCCGCCGCCCGTACCGAGACCTCCCTCGCCACCACGTCCGAACGCGCCACCACGTCAGAGAAGGATTCGCTGTGCGCCTTGTGATCAGCCCACGCGTCCGCACCACGGTCGTGGGGACGGCCGCGATGGTCGTGCTGGCCGGCCTGAACGCCCCGGCGGCCATCAGCTACGCCGAGCGGACCTATCACGCGTACCGGATCGAACAGCACGGCTACAAGGCGCGGTTCGGCCACTGGGACCTGCTGGACGTCCCGGACCGGTACCGGGTCGACGCCATCCACGCGGCGCTGCTGCACACCGGCAAGGTGCTGCTGATCGCCGGCTCGGGCAACAACGAGAAGAGCTTCGACGCGGGCTCCTTCAAGACGCTGCTGTGGGACCCGGTCAGGAACACCTTCAAGCTCGTGCCCACCCCGGACGACCTGTTCTGCTCCGGGCACGCGCAACTGCCCGGCGGGCGCCTGCTGGTGGCGGGCGGCACCGCACGCTACGAGATCATGGCGGACAAGGTCGACCGCGCCGCGGGACCGATGCTGGTCAAGAACGAGGACCCGGACGTCACCCGCACCTTCCGCCGGGGCACGGTCTTCCGGGCCCCGGACGGCCGGGAGTACCGCGCAGTGCGGGCCTTCACCGTCCCGGCGGCGGCGAAGCACAAGAGCCGCAAGGGCAAGGTGACGGTGACGGCCGGTGAGGTCCGGGTCTTCGTCGAGGCGGCGCGCAAGGGCCGCGGCCAGGTCCGCAAGCGTCCGGCGCAGTACCGGATCGAGGGGCTGTCGGGCAGTGACCGGCGCAATCTGTACGGCCTGGCGCAGGCGATGACCCTGGACAAGCAGGACTACCAGGGGATCAACGCGGCGTACGAGTTCGATCCGCGCACCGAGCGCTACGTCCCCGTCGACCCGATGGCGGAGAGCCGCTGGTATCCCACGCTGGTCACGCTGGCCGACGGCCGGGTGCTGGCGGTGTCGGGGCTGGACGACGTGGGGCAGATCATCAACGGGAAGAACGAGATCTTCGACCCGAGGACGCGGACGTGGTCCACGGCTCCGCACCGGTACTTCCCCACCTATCCGGCGCTCTTCCTCACCCAGGGCGGGAAGCTGTTCTACTCCGGTTCCAACGCCGGGTACGGACCGGCCGACGCGGGCCGGGAGCCCGGCCTGTGGGATCTGCGCCGGAACACCTTCCAGCGGGTGCCGGGGCTGAAGGACGCCGATGAGACGGAGACCTCGGCGTCGGTGCTGCTGCCGCCCGCGCAGGACCAGAAGGTGATGGTCCTGGGCGGCGGAGGCGTCGGGGAGTCGAAGCGGTCCACGGCGCGCACCGCGGTGGTGGATCTGAAGCGGTCGCCCCGGTTCACCGACGGTCCGGATCTGCCGCAGGGCACCCGCTATCTGTCCAGTGTGATCCTGCCGGACGACACCGTGTTCACCACCGGCGGTTCCGTCGACTACCGCGGGAAGAGCGACAGCGACATCCACCACGCGCAGTTCTACACCCCGCGGAAGAACGCCTTCCGCCCGGCGGCGGCGCCGGTCGTGGGACGCAACTACCACTCCTCGGCGCTGCTCCTGCCCGACGGCCGGGTCGCCACGTTCGGCTCGGACCCGCTCTACGCCGACCCGGACAACACCCGGACCGGCTCGTTCGAACAGCGGGTGGAGATCTACACCCCGCCGTATCTGTACCGGAAGGGCCGGCCGGTGCTGGGGGCGGGGCCCACCGAGCTGCGGCGCGGGGCCACGGCCCGGTTCGCCCTGGCGGCCGGGGGGAAGATGGCCACGGCGCGGCTGATGCGGCCGAGCGCGGTGACCCACACCACGGATGTGGAACAGCGGTCGGTGGAGGTGCCGGTGCGGCAGCGGGGCCGTTCGCTGCGGCTGTCGGTGCCGAAGGACCCGGCGCTGCTGCCGCCCGGCTGGTACATGCTCTTCGTCAGCGACGCGAAGGGCACCCCGTCCCGGGCCCGCTGGGTGCACGTTCCGCCGCGGTGACGGCATCGGCCCCGCCCCTGGCCGTCCGGGGCGGGGCCGTGTCCGGCCGCCGTGGCGGCGCCGGGTTCGTTTCAGCCCCCGGCCGTGCGGGCCAGGTCCAGCGCGTACCGCGGCCACCAGTCGCCCGCCGGGGGCCCGCCGTTGCAGGTGCCGTCGGACTCGCCGGGGCGCTTGACCCACAGGAAGGCGTCGACGCCGGAACGGCCGGTGCGCAGCGTCGGCAGTTCGCCGAGCGCCCGCCCCGGCGGATTGCACCAGGCCCGCTCATCGCTCGCCGGCACGCCCTGGACCGGGCCGTTGCCGTTCCGGCTGGTGTCGATCACGAACGGCTTGCCGCCGAGTGCCCGGGAGAGCCGCCGGCCGTACTCCTCGGTGGTCCGGGTCGGCTGGAAGTTGGAGACATTGAGGGCGAAGCCGTCGGCTGCGTCGACGCCGCTCAGCCGGAGCGGCTCCACCAGCCGGGCGGTGTCCTTGATCCAGTCGGGGTGGCCGGCGTCGAGGTAGACCCGGGCGGCGGGGAGCGCGGACAGCGTGGCCACCGCGTCGTTGAGCAGGGCGAAGCGCTGCGACCGGAGCTGTTGGGGCACACAGCCGTCGACGGCCTGGGCGACCGCGTCGGGTTCCAGGACGACGATCGCCCGGCGGCTGCCGATCCCGGCGGCCACGGCACGGATCCACTGCCGGTAGGCGGCCGCGTCCCCGGCGCCGCCGGCCGAATGGTTCCCGCAGTCCCGGTACGGGATGTGGTAGGCGGCCAGAACGGGGGTGCGTCCGGCGCGTTCCGCGGCGTCCACGATCGCGTCGACCCGGGTCTCCGGGTGGTCGCCGATCCATTCGGCGACGGGCTGTTCCGCGATCCGGCGCAGCAGACCGGCGTCCGCGGTACGGCCCTCCAGCTGCCACTGGCGCATCTGCCGGGCGGCGGGCGTCTCCGGGTTCACCCAGAGGTCGGGGTGGCCGGTGCGGAGGGTGTGCTCCATGCGCTGCCGGGACTGCGGCTGCTGCTGGTCGATCACGTCCTGGGCGCCCTCGGCCAGCGCCGTGCATCCGCTGAGCAGGACGCCCAGTGCGGCGGAGGCGGCCGCCAGGGCGAGGTTCCCACGGAGCGTCGTCCGCCCGAAGAGCGGGGCCGGCGGCGTCCGGTGCGGGCGACCGGACGGCGGCGGGTGGGGGCACCTCCCGGGCCACCGGGCCCAGAGGGGGAAAGCGCGGCGGGCCGCGCCGACGACCGACAACGCGGCGAGCCCGCGTGCCGGACGCCGCCGGCCTGGCGGGACGTTCGCATCACGCCCCGGGGCCGACCGGCGCGACATGCTGCTCCTGAAGCCTTCCTCGGCCATCCGATCCTTCCTCCTGCCCCCAGCCGGGGCGTGCCGGTTCCGCTGCGACTCTCCCTCCCGCCCCCGAACAGCGGAACTCTCCGCGCCGGTTCGGCCGGCGCCCGCACATGAATGGCCCAACCGGGGTGATCTCTTCGGGTGATGGAGGGCCGTTGACGTTGACATCGGGCCTCCGCGGGGACATACACCGGGCCGGACACCCCGGTGCCGGCCGCCGCGGCCACGGGGCCGGGCTGTGGACCCGGACTGTGGACCCGGACCGGGGTGCCGCCGGGACCCCGTCCCGGGCGTTCCGCATGACCGCGCGGCGCCGTGGAACGCGCACACCGTGACACCCCGCGGCTTTCGAGGAGGTTCCATGACCGAGAACCGGCCGGCCCCGACCGGTGAGGAGCTGGCGGCACTGGACGCCCACTGGCGCGCCGCGAACTACCTGTCCGCGGGACAGATCTATCTGATGGCCAACCCGTTGCTGCGCGAACCGCTGCGGCCGGAGCACATCAAGCCGCGGCTGCTCGGCCACTGGGGGACGACGCCGGGGCTGAACCTGGTGTACACGCATCTCAACCGGGTGATCCGGGAGCGCGGTCTGGAGGCGCTCTGCGTCTGGGGCCCGGGACACGGCGGGCCGGCCGTGCTGGCGAACAGCTGGCTGGAGGGCAGCTACACCCGGACGTATCCGACGGTGGGCCGCGACGAGGACGGCATGGCCCGGCTGTTCCGGCAGTTCTCCTTCCCCGGCGGGGTGCCCAGCCATGTCGCGCCGGACGTCCCCGGCTCGCTGCACGAGGGCGGCGAGCTGGGCTACTCCCTCGCCCACGCCTACGGGGCCGCGCTGGACAACCCGGGCCTGCTGGTGGCCTGTGTGATCGGCGACGGCGAGGCGGAGACCGGTCCGCTGGCCGGTTCCTGGCACGCGAACAAGTTCCTCGACCCGGTGCACGACGGGGCCGTGCTGCCGGTCCTGCACCTCAACGACTACAAGATCGCCAACCCGACGGTGCTCTCCCGGCTCCCCGAGGCAGAGCTGACCGCGCTGCTGCGGGGCTACGGGCACGAGCCGGTCACCGTCGCCGGGGACGACCCGCGGGAGGTGCACCGGGCGATGGCCGTCGCCCTGGACGAGGCGCTGGACCGGATCGCCGGCCATCAGCGCGCCGCCCGCGAGGACGGCGTCCGGGAGCGGCCCCGCTGGCCGGTGCTCGTGCTGCGGACGCCCAAGGGCTGGACCGGGCCCGCCGAGGTGGACGGGCAGCGGGTGGAGGGCACCTGGCGCTCCCACCAGGTCCCGCTGGCCGGGGTCCGGGAGAACCCGGAGCACCTGCGGCAGTTGGAGGCGTGGCTGCGCTCGTACCGGCCGGAGGAGCTGTTCGACGACCGGGGCGGTCCGCGCCCGGCGGTGCTCCGCTGTGTGCCGGAGGGGGACGCCCGGCTCGGCTGCAGTCCGCACGCCAACGGCGGCCTGCTCCTGCGTGAGCTGCCCGCCCCGCCGCTGGAGGAGTTCGCGGTGCCGGTGGAGCGGCCCGGGGCCACCCTGCACGAACCGACGAGGGTGCTGGGCGGCCTGCTGTCCCGGATCATGGCGGAGACCGCGGAGCGCCGGGACTTCCGGATCGTGGGGCCGGACGAGACGGCCTCGAACCGGCTGGACGCGGTGTACGAGGTCACCGGAAAGGCCTGGGAGGCGGCGGCCGCCGCCTCCGACGAGCACCTGGAGCACGGCGGCCGGGTGATGGAGGTCCTCTCCGAACACCTCTGCCAGGGCTGGCTGGAGGGTTATCTGCTCACCGGGCGCCACGGGCTGTTCAACAGCTACGAGGCGTTCGTGCACATCGTCGACTCGATGGTGAACCAGCACATCAAGTGGCTGAAGACCGCCCGGGAGCTGCCGTGGCGGCTGCCCGTCGCCTCCCTGAACTATCTGCTCACCTCGCATGTGTGGCGGCAGGACCACAACGGCTTCTCCCATCAGGACCCGGGCTTCGTCGACCATGTGCTGAACAAGAGCCCGGAGGTGGTCCGGGTCTATCTCCCGCCGGACGCCAACACCCTGCTCGCCGTCGCCGACCACGTGTTGCACACCCGCGGCTATGTGAACGTCGTGGTCGCGGGCAAGCAGCCGTCGTTCGACTGGCTGGGCCTGGACGAGGCGCGGGCCCACTGTGCCCGGGGCGCGGGCGTGTGGGAATGGGCCGGGACCGAGGACGGCAGCCGGGAGCCGGATGTGGTGCTGGCCTGCGCCGGTGATGTGCCGACCCAGGAGGTGCTGGCCGCCGCCGGGCTGCTCCGCCGCCATCTGCCCGGGCTGGCGGTCCGGGTGGTCAACGTGGTCGACATGGCGGCCCTGCTGCCGCGCGACCGGCAT
Source organism: Streptomyces sp. NPDC002055 (assembly GCF_040296705.1). Classification (NCBI taxonomy): domain Bacteria; kingdom Bacillati; phylum Actinomycetota; class Actinomycetes; order Kitasatosporales; family Streptomycetaceae; genus Streptomyces; species Streptomyces sp. NPDC002055. The sequence continues at coordinate 156,605 of NZ_JBEOXS010000012.1, read as the reverse complement.
CCGCACGGCATGCCGGACGCGGAGTTCGACGCCCTGTTCACCCGCGACCGGCCGGTCGTCTTCGCCTACCACGGCTACCCCTGGCTGATCCACCGGCTGGCGTACCGCCGCGCGGTCCACCCGCAGCTGCATGTGCGCGGCTACCAGGAGTCGGGCAGCACCACGACGCCGTTCGACATGGTGGTCCTCAACGACCTGGACCGCTACCGGCTGGTGATGGACGTCATCGACCGGGTGCCGGGCCTCGGCGGACGGGCGGTGGCGGTGCGGCAGGCCATGGCCGACGTCCGGACCCGGCACCACGCCTGGATCCGGGAGCACGGCACGGACCTGCCGGAGGTCGCCGACTGGACCTGGGAGGACCGGCCGGGCAACGGGCGGTAGGCCCTGGCGTCGAACGGCCGTCAGGAGCGGTACATGAGGTCGATCTCGGACGCGTACCGGGCGACGACCGCGCGGCGCCGGAGCTTCAGGGACGGGGTCATCAGGCCGTCCGCCGGGGTGAATTCGACGGGCAGGATCCGGAACGCCCGGATGGACTCGGCGTGGGAGACCGCCGCGTTGGCCCGGTGCACGGCCCGCTGGATCTCCTCGTGCAGTTCCTGGTCGGCTGCCGGTTCGCGCAGGGTCCCGTGCTTGCGGTGCATCCGCCGCCAGTGGCCGAGGGCCTCGGGGTCCAGGGTCACCAGCGCCGTGATGTACGGGCGGTTGTCGCCCACCACGAGGCACTGGGAGATCATCGGGTGGCTGCGCAGCCGTTCCTCGAGCACCACCGGGGCGACGCTCTTGCCGCCGCTGGTGATGATGACGTCCTTCTTCCGTCCGGTGATGGTCAGATAGCCGTCGGTGTCGAGCGTGCCGACGTCACCGGTGGCGAGCCAGCCGTTGCGCAGCACGGCTTCGGTGCCGGGCCGGTCGTCGAGGTACCCGGCGAAGACCGTCTCGCCGCGCACCCACACCTCCCCGTCCCAGGCGATCCGGACCGAGGTGCCCGGGATGGGCCGGCCGACGGTGCCGAACTTGACCCGCCCCAGCGGCTGTCCGGTCACCCCGGCGGTGGACTCGGTGAGGCCGTAGCCGTCGTAGACGGTGATGCCGATCCCGGCGAACGTCAGTCCCAGGGTGCGGCCGAGCGGCGATCCGCCGGAGACGGCGTGCCGGGCGCGGCCGCCCAGCACCGCCCGGATCCGCTCGTAGACCAGCCGGTCGTAGAGCGCGTGGTGCATCTTCAGCGTCGGCCCGGGGCCGGGGCCGGTGCCCAGGGCGCGCTGTTCCATGGCTTCGGCCCAGCGCAGGGCGATGTCCATGGCCTTGTCGAACACCTCCAGCCGGCCGGCCTCCTCGGCGGCCCGGCGGGTGCGGTGGAAGATCCGCTCGAAGAAGAACGGCACCGCGTAGAGGAAGGTGGGCCGGAAGCCGGCGAGGGCGGGGAAGAGGGCGTCGGCGGTGATCTCCGGCTGGTGCCCCAGCAGCACCCCGCCGCGCAGACACGCCACCTGCACCATCAGGCCGTAGACGTGCGAGAACGGCAGGAAGGCGAGGACGGACGGCTGTTCGCCGGGGGCGGCGAGGACCGGGCGCCAGCCCGCGAGCAGGGTGTCGCACTCCACGGCGAAGTTGGCGTGCGTGAGGACACAGCCCTTGGGTCTGCCGGTGGTGCCCGAGGTGTACGTGATGGTGGCCGCCGAGCCGGGCGTCACGGCCCGGCGGCGGCGATGCACCCGGGTCTCGGTGACGTCCCGCCCGCGCTCGGCCAGCTCCGCGGTGCAGCCGCCGTCCAGCTCCCAGATGCGGCGCAGGGCGGGGAGTCCGTCGCACACCGCGCCGACCGTCATGGCGTGCTCCGCGGTCTCCACGACGACGGCGACCGCCTTGGCGTCGTGCAGGATCCAGCGGACCTGCTCGGGGGAGGAGGTGGGGTAGAGGGGCACCAGCTGGGCTCCGACCGACCAGAGGGCGAAGCTGACGAGCGTCCACTCGTAGCGGGTCCGGGACATCAGCGCCACCCGGTCGCCGATCCGGATGCCGTCCGCGAGGAAGCCCTTGGCCAGCGCCAGCACGTCGTCGCGGAAGGCGGCGGCCGTCACTGTGGTCCACTCCGCTCCCGGCGGGCCGTTCCGCCGGGAGAGCTGGGGCAGGTCGGGGTGCCGTTCGGCCGTCTCGTACACCGAGTCGGCCAGTCCTCCGCGCCGCGGACCCGCCACGAGGGGTGGGAGGCTGAATTCGCGCACTGCGCCTCCTTGCCCGCGTATCTGCCGTGCAGCCCGCACCGAGAAGCGGTGGGGAGCGCAAGCTACCGGCCGGGAGTCGCCGTGCCTAGGGGGTGGGCGGAAAGTCCCGCCGTCCGCCCCTCCGCGTTCCGCCCCGCAGGGGGACGGAACTCGGCTGCGCGGGAGGGCGGTTGGCTCCCCCGCCGTCAGGGCGTGGTGTCGGCCGCAGCGGCCTTCTCCAGCTGGAACGCCTCGTTGCCCAGGCCGATCCGGGCGTGCACCTCGGGCTTGACGGAGCGCAGCACCCGGCCGTAGATCACCCCGCCGACCGCCGCGACACCGATGACGCCGGGGAGGATCCGGCTCAGCGCCGAGCCCGGCCCCGCGGCGACCAGCACGTCGAAGTCGACGACCGCGATGGCGATGATCACCACGAGGGCGGCGCCGGCGGCCGCGGAGGACGCGATCCGCCACATCTGGGCCCGTGCCGCTCCCCGGCGGACGAAGAACGCGATGACGGCGACGGAGGTGGCCGCCAGCAGCAGGAGCACCCCGAGCGCGCCGACGTTGCCCATCCACGTGAACAGGTGCAGCACCGGGGCGGTCGGGTCACCGGCCGGCCGGCCGTCGGTCACCGCGAAGGCCACGACCACGACGACGGAGATGACGCTCTGGAGCAGCGAACCGTGGGCGGGGGCACCGCTGGTGGGGCTGGTCCGGCCGAACGCCGAGGGCAGCAGGCCCTCGCGGCCCATGGCGAACGCGTACCGGGCGACCACGTTGTGGAAGCTGAGCAGGCAGGCGAACATGCCGGTGACGAAGAAGACGTGGAGCACGTCGGTGAATCCGGCACCGAGCCGGGCCTCGGTGAGGGAGAACAGCAGCGCCGGACCCTCCTGCTGGGCGGAGTGCACGATCCGCGACGGTCCCGCGGCGACGCTGAGCGCCCAGGAGCTGAAGGCGAAGAACACGGCCACGAAGCCGACCATCAGGAAGGTCACCCGGGCCACGACGACGTGCGGGCGGCTGGTCTCCTCGGCGTAGACGGCGGGCTGTTCGAAGCCGACGAAGGCGGCGATGCAGAAGCACAGGGCGGTGCCCAGCCCGGCTCCGGTCAGGGTGTCCGGGTCGAAGGCCTGCAGGGAGAGGCCGGCCGGGGCCGGATCCGCGACCGCGGCGACATCGAAGACGGCCACCATCAGGCATTCGATGAGCAGCAGCACGCCGAGCACCTTGGCGTTGAGGTCGATCTTCAGCCAGCCCAGGGCCCCGACGAGGGCCACCGCGGCGAGGGCGGGTATCCACCAGGGGGTGTCGATGCCCAGGTGGTCGGCGAGCAGCAGGGACAGCTCGAAGCCGAAGATGCCGTACACCCCGGTCTGCATCGCGCTGTAGGCGACCAGGGCCACGACGGACGCGCCGGCTCCGGCGGTGCCGCCCAGGCCGCGGGCCACATAGGCGGTGAAGGCACCGGCGTTGTGCACATGCCGGCTCATCTCCGCGTAGCCGAAGCTGAACAGGGCCAGCACCACGCCCAGGATGACGAAGATCAGCGGCTGTCCGACGATGCCCATCACCGCGAAGGTCGTGGGCATCACGCCGGCCACCACCATGAGCGGCGCGCTGGCGGCGAGGACGGACAGCAACAGTCCCGTCATGCCGATGCGGTCGGCGCGCAGGGCCCGGTCGTGGCCTTTGAACGTGCTGATCTCGCTCGTCCTGCCATTGAGCATGGCGGATGTGTCCTTCCCATGGGGGCGTGGGGGCGGGGTTGTTGCCGAAAGGCCGGGGCCTGGGTGCGGCAGGGGTCACGGGGTTCGGGGCCGGGGCGGGTGCGGACGGGCCGGGCAGTGGCGGGTCCGGGCCCGGCCGTGGTGTCACACGGAACCGAGCGCGGCACGGCGCGCGGTACGGAAGGCCTTCCGGGGGTCGCGGTCGGGGTAGGCCCACGGGACATGGCTGGCGTGCCGCCCGATGCGGTGGAACAGGGCGGCGGCCTCGGCCATCCGGCCCTCGTGGACCTTGGCGTGCGCCAGGAAATTCAGGTCGACCTTGTTCCGCGGATGGTCCTCCCCCTCCCACTCCAGCCACCAGTCGAACGCCGCCTTCATGGCCTGCCGGGCCCGGCGGGTGGTCCAGTGGCCGGACCGCGCGGGGTCCCGCGGTTCGGCCCCGGCCAGGGCCAGCACCCGGTAGCGCTCGGCGTGTGCGACGACGGGCAGGACGGCGAGGGGGGAGTCGGCGGGGGCCTGTTCGGCGGCCCAGGAGGCGAAGTCGTACACCTCGTGGAACGGGTCGTCCCCGTCGCCCTGCTGACGCTCGGCCAGGCAGGCGGTCATCAGGTGGTGGGCGTGGTGGTGCTCCGGGTGCCGGCCGCGCACCTGGTCGAAGACCTGGAGCCGTTCCTCGTCGGTACCGGTGCGCCGGGCCAGGATCAGCAGGCCGAGCCAGGGGGTCGGGTCGGCCGGTGCCATCCGGGCCGCCGCCCGGCAGGCTCCCCGGGCCGCGTCGGCGCTCTCCTGGCCGCGGACCGCGCGGAAGACGGTGGCACAGGCGAGCAGCGCCGCGGCGTCCGCGCTGTCGGGCTCGGCGAGCTTCCACTCCTCGGCCCACGCGGCGCTCGCGGGTCCCTCGGCGAGGACGACCAGCCGGTGTCCGCGGCGGTCCCAGTCGTCGCCGGTCGTGGCGAGCAGGTCCCGGACGTCGGTCCAGCGGCCCTGGGCGAGGGCGTCGCGGGCCCGGGCGAGCGCGTGGTCGTCGAGTGCGGGGTCGAAGCTCGGTCCGTCCCGGCGCCGGGCCCGGCCCAGCGAGGGCGGTGGCGGAGGGGGAGGCGGAGGTGGCGTCATCCCGGGGCTTCCTCCACGGCACACGCCACCTTCTGCCCGTGCGAGGGCGTCGAATTGCAGGTCTGATCGGTCCCTGTGCGCGGAGGTCTCGGACTCCGTCGACGGCCGATGATCACGCACAGCAAAGCGGTAGTCACTGGTCCACGTCAAGGCCGAAAGGGAACGACCGGCTCCTCGCCGCCCCGGCGAAGCCGATATGGCGAATTCCCGGTGCCGGGATGGCAGAAGTGCTGCTGCGGACGACGGAGTTCCGGATGCCGGGGGCGGGGGCGGCGTGCGGCCCCGGTTGCGTCCCCGGGTGCGGGGCGCCGGGCGCCGGGTGCCGGGTGCGGTCCCGGGTGCGGAGTGCCGGATGCCGGGTGCCGGGTGCCGGGTGCCGGATGCTGAGTGTGGGGTGCTGGGTGCCGGGCCGCGGTGCGGGAGGACGTTCGTCAACGGATCCGTGGCGGCGCGGCGGACGGTGGACACCCCCCGGTGCGGAGCCGCGCGGGCGGGTGGCACGCGGGACCGCCGTCGGCCGCGCACCGGACGGCCCTGGTTGGATGGCCGCATGGCCGATCAGAAACCGCGCTCCGCCGACGAGCTGCTGGACATCGTGGACGAGCAGGACGTGGTCGTGGGACAGGCCCGGCGGGAGGACGCGATGGCCCGTCGGCTGCGCCACCGGTGCGTGTTCGTGCTGGCCCGGGACGCGGACGGCCGGATCTTCGTCCATCGCCGGACCCCGGAGAAGATCGTCTTCCCCTCGCTGTACGACATGTTCGTCGGCGGGGTGGTCGGCGCCGGCGAGTCGTATGCGGAGGCCGCGCTGCGGGAGGCCGAGGAGGAACTCGGCGTCACGGGGCTGCCGCAGCCGGAACCGCTCTTCCACTTCCTGTACGAGACACCGGAACACACCTGGTGGTCGCATGTCTACGAGGTGAGCTGCCCCCTTCCGGTCAACCCTCAGGTGGAGGAGGTCGCCTGGCACGGCTTCCTGACCGACGAGGAGCTGGAGCGGCGGCTTCCGGAATGGGAGTGGGTGCCGGACGGCAGGGAGGCGTACCGCAGGCTCCAGGAGTGGCGCGACCGGTAGCTCCGGTCACCGGCTCCGTACCGGACACCCGTCGGCGGGCCCCGCGGTGAACCTCGTGCCCCCGGTGGGCGCGGGCCCGGCCGGTAGGGTGCGGCCATGATCGTGTCCGTGAAGGCGCTTTCCGGGAGACTGCGGACGATCGCCGCCGGGGTTCGGCTGTGGTTCGCTCCCGAACGGATCAGGGCGGAGGGCGACACTCCGGACTATCGCTTCTCCCTGGCGAACGAGCGCACGTTCCTCGCCTGGCTGCGCACCGCGCTCGCCCTGGTGGGCGGCGGGTTCGCGGTGGCCCAGTTCCTGCCCGACCTGCACCGCACGCTGCGGGTGAGCATGTCGCTGGTCCTGCTGCTGGGCGGCGCGCTGTGCGCGGTGCGGGCGGTCAACCATTGGGCGCGCTGCGAGGTGGCGATGCGGCGGGGCGAGGACCTGCCGGTGAGCCGCTTCCCGGCGTGGCTCGCCGTCGGTCTGACGGTGGTGGCGCTCGCCATGGTGGTCGCGGTGGCCGTCGGCTGGGCCGACCGGTGAGCGGAGCGGAACCGCCGGAGCGAGCCGGGCCACCGCCGGAGCGGGACCCCGGGCTGCAGCCCGAACGCACCCGGCTGGCCTGGCGCCGGACGACGCTGTCCGCGGTGGTGGCGGCGGTGCTCGCCGTACGGCAGGCGCTGCGTCACGGGCTGTCGCCCGCTTCCGTCCTGTCGGTGGCGCTGACGGCCCTCGCCCTGCTGGTGTTCCTGGGCGCCGCACACCGCCGCATGCTGTCCCTGGGCACCCCGCGGCCGCCCGCACTGCCGGGACGGGCGGCCGGGGTCGTGGTGGGGTGCACGGTCGCGCTGGGGGTGTTCGGACTGCTCGTCGTGGGTTAGGGCGTGTCGTCCGGATCGGGCCGGATCCGGCAGCGGGCCCGGTGCCGGCCCCGAACTGACGGGGCCTCGCGCCCCGGTGGGATATCGCGTCGCGCCGGGCGAGCCGGCCCCCGTAGCGTCTCCGCCATGCCGCAACCGTCCCACGCACCCGCCCTGCCCACGCTCCCCGACGATGCCGGGCTGCGCGCCCGCGCCGCGGAGGACCCCGAGGGCCTGTACGACCTCGCCGCCCTCGCCTCGCGCGCGACGGCGCCCAACGCGTCCTCGGCCCTGCTCCGGATCGCGGTGGCACTGTGTTCCGACCCGTCGCCCGCTGCCATCGCCTGTGCGGCCCGGCTGGCCGACACGCTGCTGAGCCTCGACGGACCCCAGTACCACCGTGCGTTGGTGCGCCGGATGGCCTGGCATCTGGTGCGGCCGCCGGGCACCACACCGCTGCACGCGCTCTTCGAGCAGCTGCCGGAGCGGCTGGACACGGCCGCTGAATTCCGTGCCTGCCTGCTGCAGGAGATCACGCTGCGCTCGTGGGGGCCGTGGGACGAGCCGTATCTCGCGTACGCCGGGCGGCTGCGCGAGCTGGGCCATCCCTTGGCCTGGCTGCCGCTGCCGGCCCTGGCGTTCGAGAACCACGCCCGGCGCATGTCCCACCACCGGAACCGCAGGAGCGGCGCGCTGACTCCGCGGGAGCTGCGCGGCCGGTACCCGGAGATCCCGCCGACCGACGCGGGGGCACGGGCGGCGCGCGGCGCCCGAGACGTCGCCGATCCCCCGCGGGCCGAGAGGACCGGGGAGCCGCTGGCCCCGTTCGAGTCGTGGGAGGCGCGTTTCTACGAGCTGCCGGAGCCACTGCCCGCCGCCGACTGGAACGCCGCCCTGCTCACCGGCCTCCCCGCCGACTGTCTGGCCGAACTGACTCCGGACACCCTGGCCGCCGCGCACACCACGGCCGACGACGTGCTGGCCGAGCTCTTTCTCGCCACGTTCGCGGGCGGGATCCAGAGCCCGGGGCGGGACGGCGCCTACGCACGGCTCGCGGCGTGGCGGGGCCTGTACGCGCTGCTGGACCTGGACCGGGACGTCCCCCACACCGACGCCGTCCGGCACGCCGCCGAGCACCGCTGGCTCCGGTTCGCCGTGGCGGAGGGGACGGACAACGGCTGGTTCGTCGGCGGCTACACGGAGCACGGCTTCGGCTGTACGGAGCTGGGCTTCGCGGCGCTCGATCCGACGGGGCGGCGCATCACCCTGCTGGCGGCCACGGACACGGACACGGACATGCACTGAACCCGGCTCTCCTGCCCTGGACCGGCCCCTCCGCTGCCTGCGCGGTTCGGCCACCTCCGGCCTCGTACCGCGTCGTGAACCGGCCCGGCGCACGCCGCGCCGAGCGGCCACGGCAACCGCGCCGGCTCCGCGGCTGGAGCGGGCCCGGCCCGTGCCGTGGCCGCTCCAACCGCAGTCGACGCGACCGGAACTGACGACGTCGTGCGCGACCGGAACTGACGAGGTCCTGCCGACCGGAACTGTCGAGGTCCTGCGCGACTGAACCGACGAGGTCGGAGGGTCAGAAGCGGAGCGACCTGGTCCACTGGAAGTCGTCAAGACGGAGAACCTCCGGTTCCCCGCCGCTGCCGGACTGCCGCGTTCCCGCCGAGGGCGCGTGCGGGTACGCCGAACCGCCGTTGATCACGACCGTGCCGACATCCATGCGGCGGGCGAACTCGACGGCCGTCGCCCGGGTTCCGGCGAACACCGCCGCCGAGGCTCCGCGCCCCGTCGTGCCGGCGATGCGCAGCGCTTCCTCCTCGTCCCGGTACGCCATGACGAGGAGGACGGGGCCGGGGATCTCCTCCCGCGCGACGGCCATGCCCTCGGTGACACCGGCGAGCACAGTGGGCCGGACATACGCACCGACCGGCAGGTGGTCCGGAGCCTCCGGGCCACCGGTGACCAGCCGGGCCCCCTCCGCGACGGCCTGCTCCAGACAGGCCCGCACCCGGTCGCGCCGGGCGAGGGAGGAGAGCGGGCCGACCCGGGTCGCGGGGTCGTCGGGGGCGCCGACGGTGTACTCCTCGGTCGCGGCCCGGGCCAGTTCCACCGCCTCGTCACATCGGTCCGCGGGGACGAGCAGCCGCGTCGGGGCGGTGCGGGCCCGGCCGCCGCCGGCCATCGCCTCGCCCACGGTCCGCCGGACCGCGTCCGGCAGATCGGCGCCGGGCAGCACGACGACGGACCTGCCGTCGACGTCCAGGGAGCGCCGCGTGAACGTGGCGGCGGCCTCGGCGATGCGCCTGCCGACGCGGGGCGAGCCGGTGAACGACACCATGACGACGCCCGGGTGGGCGACGAGCGCCTCGCCGGCGACCGGTCCGGTGCCCGTCACCAGGTTGAACACCCCGGCGGGCAGCCCGATGCCGTGCAGGATCTCGGCCAGGATGTAGGCGCTGAGCGGGGCGGACCCCGACGGTTTGAGGACCACCGTCGCCCCGGCCGCGAGCGCGCCGCCGACGGTGGTCGCGATCCGGTGCAGGGGGTCGCCGCCCGAGGTGATCGCCGCGACGACTCCGACCGGCTCCTTGATCACTGACGAACCGGCGGCGTCACGGGACGCGGAGCCGGTGAGCAGGTCCGCGTACGAGGAGACGACCGCGGCCGGGAGTGCGGCCTGGACCGCGCGGGCGGCCTCGAGGGGAGTGCCCGTCTCGGCGCTGATGGTGGCCGCGATCTCCTCGGCCCGTCCGAGCAGCGCCCGGTGCAGCCGGTCGAGGTGGAAACGACGCTTGGCGGGGGTGGTGCGGGACCAGCCGGGGAGTGCCGCGCGGGCGGCGGCGACGGCCGTGTCGACATCCTTGGCGTCACCGGCCGGGACGGTGGCGAGGACCTGTTCGGTGGCCGGGTCGACGACCTCGATGACGCCCTCGCCCCGGGGAGCCACCCACGCTCCGCCGATGTAGAGCGTGGTGCGGTCGATCAGCCCTGCGGCGGGGATGCCGGTGAGCGTGTCGTCGGACATGGGTCTCCCTCGTGTCTGGCCTCGGGTGGTCGTTCCGGGGCTCCCGGGGGGAGACGTGTTTACGGCGGCTCCGGTTCGAGCACCACATCCGACGATCGATCAGATCGCCGCGGCGTGAGCCCCTCGACGAGGTCACGACAGAAAGATCACGCCAAAGTTGGCTGGCAGCAGTCGGTTCCCACGGCCCGTGACATTACCTGCCGTTGACATCTCTTTGAGCATCCCTTTACGTTCAATCGGTGCGACGCCCGCGCGGGTCGGCGCCGTATGTCCCAGCTCAATTCTGGAGGCCATTCATGGAACAGCTCATCAAGAAGATGGCGCAGGAAGACGTCTGGCAGAACTGGATCGCCGTCAATTCGGCACAGTCCGCCGCGAAGGACGGCTGCATCAGCTCCGCCCCGAAGTCCGGCTGCATCAGCCTGACCAAGAGCGGCTGCATCTCCTGACGGAGAGCTGAACGGGGCCGGGGCCGCGCCGGTGAACTCACGGCCGGCCCCGGCTGTCAGCCCCGGCCCCGCTGCGGGGACACGATGCCGAGCACCTCGAGGTATTCCATGGACGGTCAGCCGACTGCCGAGACCATCGAACTGGTCAAAGACATTCCGATCTACCGCCGGTCGGTGGAGCAGGGCCACTTCCCCCTGCTCGAGAAGCCGGAGATCGCCCGCGGGTTCCCGGACAACTGGATGACGCCGCGGCTGGCCGCGGCACTGGCCGGGGGCGAGGCGGAGTTCGTGCTGTCCACGGGCACCAACCATGCGCGCATGCAGATCATCCGGCCCCCGTACTTCCTGCTGCACTCGTACTACAAACTCTGGAGCGATCACCCCGATCTCGCGGGGACCTGGGAGGACGGGTGCCGGCGCGTCTCGCTGACCACCGTGCTGGCGACCGAGCACGTCGCCCGGGTGAACGCGGCCAAGCGCGGCGGGGAGCCGGACCCGGCACCCTCCTTCGAGGACCGCAGGCTGGATGAGCGCACCTGCTACGTGAACCTGCGGCTCGACCCGGAGCTGTGGGACCGCGGCGACTGCGAGCGCATGCTCGAGGAGATCTCGGGAGTCCGCGAGGAGCATCCGCAGGGCCGGTATCTCCTCGACTGTTCGGCGTACCACCTGGCACATCTGGTGCGAAAGGCCAAGGAGTGGGATCTGCTGGACGCGTTCCCGCCGCCCGCCGGAATCATCCACGCCTATGAATACGCACCGCTGAACGTCCGTCGATTCTTGCGGGGCCATTTCGACTGCCCGTTGGTCGACCTGTTCGGCAGCACGGAGCTCGGCTATCTCTTCTACAGCGACAGCACGGGCGAGTACCGGCCCTATCTGCACGACATGAGCCTCGAATTGCTACCGGTGGCTCCCGGGAGTGAGATATTCGAGCTCATCGTCTCCAGCGTACGGAATCCGCATATGCCATTGATCCGGTACCGCTCGGGAGACTGTGTACGCACGCAGGACGGCACATCGGATCCGGCCAAAATAGTGCAGTTCTGCGGCCGGGCGAAGGAATTGCTCGCCTCGCCACGCGGCCCCGTGTCGCAGGGTGAGCTGGACGAGCGGATCGCCGAGGCATCGGACCGGGTGTTCGTCCATCAGCTGCACGTGACCGAGCCCGGCACCGCCCGGCTGGACTGCACCACCTTCGACGGCGCACCCCTCGGTGACGCGGAAGCGGCGGCCCTGGCGGACGGCGTCGGTGAACTCATCGGACGGCGTTGCCGGGTCGAGCACCGCACCCACATTCCCATCGGGAAGTCCGGCAAGTACGCATGGCTCGTGCAGGCGCCCGAGCTGCGGAGGGAGAACCCATGACCAGCCCACACCGCGCCCCGGTGTCCCCCGCCGATCTCAAGGAGCTCCTCGGCGAGCCCCTGCACACCGAAGCGGTCACCCATGCCGCCGACCGGGCCGGCGTGCCGACGGAGTACGCCGAACGCCAGGTGACGGAGTGTCTGCGGTACCTCTACCTCGTCTCCAAGCACCGGGACCGTCTCAGCGGCCTGTTCCTTCCCGTCGAGCAGGACATCGACGAGATCTGGCACTACCTGATCCTGCAGACCCGCGAGTACCGGGCACTCTGCGAGGAGCGGCTGCCGGGGCGCTTCTTCATCGAGCACCGCAGCATCGGCTACGAGGACTACCAGCGGGAACCGGGCCGGGAACAGGTGCTGGAAGAGGCCCTGCGCTGGATACCCCTGTACTGCGCGGAGTTCGGGCCCTTCGACGAGGGGGCGCTGCCGCACTGGACGATCGTCCGGTTCCTGCATGAACACATGGGCATCTCTCTGACGGACATAGCGGCGCTGGAGCCCATGGCCACGGCCTGAACGGCAGGCCCGGCACTCCACGAAGGCCTGCCGAGCCTGCCCGGAGTGTTCCCGGGCAGGGCGGCCGTCGGCGCACGCCGACGCCCCGGCACCACCATTCACCACGGGGAAGGACGATCGATGACGGTGCGCAGCGAGCCCCCGGAGACGCAGCCGGGGTCCGCTCCGGCCGAGCCGGCCGAACTGCCCGAGCAGCAGCGGATTCTGCGGGTTCTGGTGATCTCGCAGGTCCTCAGCGGCGCCGGCCTCGCGGCGGGTATCACCGTGGGCGCGCTGATCGCCGAGGACATGCTCGGTTCCACCGGGCTGGCCGGAGTTCCCAGCGCCCTGTTCACCGCCGGTGCCGCACTCGGGGCAGCGGGAATCGGCCGGATCTGCGGACGGTGGGGACGCCGTCCCGGGCTGGCCCTCGGCTACGGAGTCGGCGCCTTGGGGAGCGTCGGGGTCGTGGCGGCTGCCGCGACCGGCCAGGTGGTCGCGCTCTTCCTCGCCCTGCTCGTCTACGGAGCCGGGACCTCGACCAATCTGATGGCCCGCTACGCGGGAGCGGACCTCGCCTCCCCGGCGCGCCGGGGCCGCGCCGTGAGCACCGTGCTCTTCGCCACCACGCTCGGCGCCGTCGTCGGCCCCAATCTGGCCGGCCCGACCGGGGACGTGGCCCGAAGCTGGGGCATACCCCCGCTGGCGGGCCCCTTCCTGCTGGCCGCGGTCGCCTACGGCGCGGCCGCGATCGTCCTGGGGTGTGCGCTGCGCCCGGACCCCCTGCGGCTGGCCCGCGCCCTGGCCGAGTCCGAGTCCGGCGCCCCTGCGCCGCCCGGGACTCCAGCACCTCCCACGGCATCGGCGGCACCGGCGGCACCGGCGGCACCGGCGGCCGCCACGACGAACGCCGCTCTTCGGAAAGGCCGGGACGCGGATGGGGAGCAGGCCGGGAAGGCCTCGGCCGCAGCGGCAGCACCACCGGACGGGGGCCCGGCCACTGCCGCTGTGGCGCCGTCGTCGGAGGTCACGGATGTGCGCGGCGTGGCCACGGGGACGGCCGTCATGGTGCTGGGTCAACTCGTCATGATCGCGATCATGACGATGACGCCGGTGCACATGCGGGCGCACGACCACAGCACCCAGGCGTCGGGGCTGGTGATCGCCCTGCACGTCGGGGCGATGTTCCTGCCCTCCCCGCTGACCGGCCGGCTCGTCGACCGGTTCGGCCGCATACCCGTGGCGGCGGCGTCCGGGGTGACGCTGTTCGCTGCCGGGGTGCTGGCCGCCCTGGCACCGTCCCATTCCGTGCCCGCCCTCGCGGTCGCGCTCGTACTGCTGGGGCTCGGCTGGAACTTCGGGCTCGTCAGCGGCACGGCCCTGGTCACCGACGCCCTGCCGCCGGCGCGCCGCGCCTCGGCCCAGGGCCTGGTGGACGTCGGCATCGCTCTGGCGGGGGCCACCGGCGGGCTGTCCTCGGGCATGGTCGTCGCCGGCGGGAGCTACCCGGCCCTGGCCCTCATCGGAGGACTCCTCGCCCTGGCCATCACGCCGGTCCTGCTGCCGCACCTGCGGTCCGTACGGGGCAATCAGGCCACCGCGGCGGAGGTCCCCGCCGGGGCCGGGCCGACGGGTGAGCGCTGACGGCCGGACCCGGGTGCCGGCCCGTCCGTGCCCGGCCCGTCGGCCTCGCCGACCCTGCTGGAGGCCGCCCATGGACGCCGCACAGCAGGGACAGGAGTTGCCGTCCGTGCCGTCAGGGAACGCCGCGACCGTACACAAGATGGCGTTATGTCGCCCTATCCAGGGGGAAGCCTGGTGGTGGACCGGATCAGCCCTGGTCACTTCTGCATGCGCGGGTCACCTTCTGCATGCGCGGGATGATCCGGTGACCGGAGATGAGCGCGGAGCGGCAGACGGCTCCGTGTTCCGCGGCGCAAGCGGAGGGCGATGATGCGCAAGGGCAGGGACACACGGCGCGCACCGCGCCGAGTGCCGTTGGCCTTCCCACCGCACCGCGGACGATCGGCCACTCCCCCGTGCCGCGCCCCGCTGGCCCTCTTGCTGCGCATCCTGCTGTACCGAGTGCCGCTGTACCGGGTGGCGCTGTGCCACATGCCTCCGCGCCGGGTGCCGCTGTGTCGAACGCCGCTGCGCCGGGTGCCGCCGGTGTTGCTCGCCGTCGTTCTCGCGCTGCTGCTCGGTGGCGCGTCACCCGGCTCCGGCCTGCGGACCCCGGCGCCGGTCGCCTCGGCCACTCAGCTGCCGCTCCCTTCCGGGGCCGGTGCCGGTGCTGCCGGGGTGTCCGAGGAGACCGTCGACAGCGCGGAGCGCGATGCCGTAGGGAGCCAGGCGCGCCGCGGGGCGCGGGCTTCGGCCCCGGCGCACCGACGTGCGCTGCGAGCGCTCCCCCGTCGTGCCTGCGGGATGCCGGCTCCCGTCGCTCCCCACTCCGGAGCCCGTGCCGACGGGTGCCCGGTCTCCGGCACACCTCCCGAACGGTGCGCCCTGCTCCGCGTCTTCCGCTGCTGACCCCTGCGCGGAACGGCGCGCCCGGCCGCCCGGCCCCCGACATCCCGCGGCGGCACCCCTCATGAGCAGGAGACCTCCTCGTGGAGACCTTCGTTCGGCCTGCCCGGATCGGCCATGACGCCGCGGTGCCGCGGGCGGGGCTGCAAGCCCACGCTCCCCCGGCCGTCCGCCGTTCCTACGCCCGGGCCCGGTCCCGGCCGGCGGGGCGCGGAGCCGCCCATCGCCGCGGGCGCGAGCGCCGCGCCCCAGCTACCCATCCCTGGCGCCGGTGCCCGCACTCCGGGACCGCCTCGCGGCCGCATCCCCGGCGCAGGACATGCCCCCACCCTCGGCCGGCCCCCGGGGTCAGGCCACGCCCCGATGCGGTCCCGCACCGGCAGTTCCCGGCGCGGGCCGCAGCCGGCCCCCGCACCGGCCCCCGCACCAGTAGCGGCACCGGTCACGATCCGACCACCCGACTGTGCCCCACCACAGGAAAGCAGGGCCGGACACCATGAATCGACTCTCCGTTCTCCGGGCGGACTTCACCGCCTCCCTCGTGGTCTTCCTCGTCGCGGTGCCGCTCTGTGTGGGCGTCGCTGTCGCCTCGGGGGTGCCCGCCGAACTGGGCCTGGTCACCGGCGTCGTCGGCGGACTGGTCACCGGCCTGCTGCCCGGGAGCAGTCTGCAGGTCAGCGGCCCGGCCGCAGGCCTGACCGTACTCGTGTACGAAGCGGTCCAGGAGTACGGCACCGCGGCGCTGGGCGTCCTGGTCCTCACCGCGGGCCTGCTGCAGCTGGGCATGGGTGCGCTGGGCCTCGGGCGGTGGTTCCGGGCGATCTCGTTCGCCGTGGTGCACGGCATGCTCGCCGGTATCGGCCTCGTCCTGATCACCGGCCAGCTCTACGTCCTCACCGACGCGAAGCCCCGCGGCACCGGCATCGCCAACCTCGCCGGGATCCCCGGTCTGGTCACCGACACCGTACGGTCCGGACCGGCCCTGGCGGCGCTCGGCGTCGGCGCGTCCACCGTCCTCGTCCTCGTCCTGTGGTCCCGGTGGCGGCGCGCCGCCCGGGTGCTGCCCGCCCCGCTCGCGGCCGTCGTCCTCGCCACGGTGGTCGTGGGGGTGTGGGATCTGCCGGTCGCGCGGGTCGAGGTCAGCGGGCTGCTGGACTCCCTCCAGCCGCCGAGCCCCGGTGACTTCGGCCAGCTTCTCGGCATCGGCATGCTCGGCACCCTTCTGGCGTTCACGCTCATCGCCTCCGCCGAGTCCCTGTTCAGCGCGGCCGCGGTCGACCGGCTCCACGACGGGCCCCGCACCGACTACGACAAGGAGCTCATGGCCCAGGGCGCCGGCAACACCGTGTGCGGTGTGCTGGGCGCCCTGCCGATGACCGCGGTCATCGTCCGCAGCGCCACCAATGTCCAGGCCGGGGCGCGGACCAAGGCGTCGCGCGTCCTGCACGGTGTCTGGCTGCTGGTCTTCGCGGCGGCGTTTCCGGCGGCCCTGGGCGTCATGCCGGTCGCGGCGCTGGCGGGTGTGCTGGTGCACGCCGGCTGGCGGCTGATCCCGGTGCGCGAACTGCGTTCCCTGTGGTGCGAGCACCGGGGCGAGGCCGTCGTGCTGTCGGCCACCGCCGTCGTCATCGTGATGATCAACATGTTCGAGGGGGTTCTCATCGGGCTGCTGCTGGCCATCGCCAAGACCGCCTGGGAGACCTCGCACGTCCACCTCGATGTGGCGCAGCAGTCCGCGGACGGGCCGCTGCACGTCCGGGTCCTGGGGAACGCGACGTTCCTGCGGCTGCCGAAGCTCCTGGACCAGTTGGAGGCACTGCCCGCCGACCGCGAGATCGAGCTCGAACTGGGCGGGCTGCGCCATCTCGATCACACCTGTTCCGCCGCGCTGACGAACTGGGCGGAGCAGCATCGCCGTTCACTGCAGTCACAGCTCTCTCCCTGAGGCCGGCCCGGGACCCACGGCTCTGCCCCGGTTCCGGAAGGATCTGCCCCGGTTCCGGAACGAGGGGAGGGACCGGCGCGGTGGCCCGGCACTCCGGACCACCGCGCCACCCCGTGACCCCCGTCAGAGAGCCAGCCACACCGCCGTGTCGGTGGGCAGCAGGCCGCCGTCGAGCGGGCCGCTGGCGAGGATCACCCCGCTGTGCTCGGGCAGCACCACCAGGTCCGGGGAGAGGTTGACCACGCAGCGCAGTCCGGGGGCGCGGGTGAAGGACAGCACCTCGGAGTCGGTCGCGGAGTCCCAGGTCATCGCGCCGTCGCCGAGGGCGGGGTGCTCGGCGCGGATCCGCAGGGCGGCCCGGTAGAGCTCCAGCATCGACCCGTCGGCGCCGCGCTGCGCCTCCTCCGTCAGCTCGCGCCAGGCCACGGGCTGCGGCAGCCACGGCTTCGCCGGGGCGCCCCCGGGGCTGTAGCCGAAGGGGGTGCTCTCACCGGACCAGGGCAGCGGGACCCGGCAGCCGTCCCGGCCGCGGTCGGTGTGCCCGGACCGCTCCCAGGTGGGGTCCTGGAGCAGCGCGTCGGGGAGGTCCTCGACCTCCCACAGCCCCAGCTCCTCACCCTGGTAGACATAGGCGCCGCCGGGCAGCGCGAGGGTGAGCAGGGCGGCGGCCCGGGCCCGGCGGGTCCCCAGCTCCAGGTCGAACGGCACGTCGGTGGCGAGCTCGGCAAGGGAGCGCACCGGAGCGTCCGGCTGCGGCCGGCCGTACCGGGAGACGTGCCGGGCGACGTCGTGGTTGGACAGCACCCAGGTCGCCGGGGCGCCCACCGAATTGAGTGCGGCGAGGGAGGTGTCGATGGCCTCCCTCAGCCGGTTGCCCCGCCACGGCGCGGTCAGGTAGTCGAAGTTGAAGGCGGTGTGCAGCTCGTCGGGGCGGACGTAGCGGGCCAGCCGCTCCGGGGCACCCGTCCATGCCTCGGCGACGAACGCCCGCTGCTCCGGGTAGGAGTCGGCGACGGCGCGCCAGCCGCGGAAGATCTCGTGGACGCCCTCGCGGTCCCAGTGCGGGTGCTCGGCGCCGGCCGCCGAGCCGATGACCTCGATGTCCGAGGGGCCGAGGTCGGGCAGGTCCGGGTCCTTGTCGAGCGCGTGGGCCACGTCGATCCGCACGCCGTCGACGCCGCGGTCGAACCAGAACCGCAGGATCGACTCGAACTCCGCCCGGACCTCCTCGTTGTCCCAGTTGAGGTCGGGCTGCTCCGGCGCGAAGAGGTGCAGGTACCACTGGCCCGGTGTGCCGTCGGGTTCGGTGACGCGGGTCCAGGCCCCGCCGCCGAACACGCTGCGCCAGTTGTTGGGCGGCAGTTCGCCGTCGGCGCCCTTGCCGTCGCGGAAGTGGTAGCGCGCCCGGGCGGGCGAGCCGGGGCCCTCCGCCACCGCCTGCCGGAACCAGGCATGCCGGTCGGAGGTGTGGTTGGGGACGATGTCGATGACGACCCGCAGGCCGAGGGCGTGTGCCTCCTCGATCACGGCCTGGGCGTCGGCGAGGGTGCCGAAGGCCGGGTCGATGTCCCGGTAGTCGGCGACGTCGTAGCCGCCATCGGCCATGGGGGAGGTATACCAGGGATTGAGCCAGACGGCGTCGATCCCCAGTCCAGCGAGGTAGGGCAGCCGCTCGCGCAGCCCGGTGAGGTCGCCGATGCCGTCGCCGTCGCCGTCGGCGAAGCTGCGGATGTACACCTGGTAGATGACCGCGCTGCGCCACCAGTCGGGACCGGCGGTGGGGGGCTGGGCATGGGACACGGACGTCTCCTTGGGGGATGCGGGGAGGCGCGGCGAGGTCACTTGACGGCTCCTGCGGTCAGGCCGGCGATGATCCGGCGTTGGAATACGAGGACGAGGACGACGAGGGGCACGGTGACGACGACGCCGGCCGCCATCTTGGTGCCGTAGGGGACCTGGAACCCGGAGGTCCCGTCCGCGCCGAGGAGGCGCACGAAGACGAACGCGACCGCGGGAGGACGCCCTGCCGGGCGGCGCCTCGACCCGGGCCGCCTCGTGCACCTCGGCCGGGATGAGCTGGAGCCCGGCGAGCACCAGCAGGCCGACGAAGGGGGCGGTCTTCCAGGTGTCGGCGACGATGACGGCGACCGCCGCCCGGAAGCCGTCGGTGGTCCACAGCACCTGCTCGCCCAGGAGCGCGTTGGCCGCCCCGTCGGCCTGGAATATCCACTGCCACAGCAGCGCGGAGACCACGGTGGGGACGCCCATGGCACCAGGATGCCTGCCCGCACCAGAGCCCGGCCACGGACGGCCTGGTGCATCACCAGGGCCATGACATGCCGAGCACGGTCTCGATGAGCACGGTGGTGAGGGTGAAGAACGTGGTGTTGGTGAAGGCGTTCCAGAACCGCTCGCCCGCCTCGCCGCGGAACACCGCCCGAACCGCCTAACCTGGGATCCGCCCCTGCCGGTTAGACATGAGACCGAGGCCCGTATGACGACGACCGGGACGACCACGACCGGCACGACGGCCTCCGGCCGGTCCGCGGCCGAGCGCCGCCCCCTGGTCGTGGTGACGGGCGTCTCGGGATCGGGCAAGACCACGGTGGGC
The DNA here is from genome assembly GCF_040296705.1 of Streptomyces sp. NPDC002055. Taxonomy (NCBI): domain Bacteria; kingdom Bacillati; phylum Actinomycetota; class Actinomycetes; order Kitasatosporales; family Streptomycetaceae; genus Streptomyces; species Streptomyces sp. NPDC002055. The sequence goes on along the minus strand of NZ_JBEOXS010000012.1, from coordinate 137,202 downwards.
CGGATGCTCGCGGAGCGGCTGGGCGTCCCGTACGCCGACGCGGACGACTTCCACCCGCCGGAGAACATCGCCAAGATGTCGGCCGGCACACCGCTGGACGACGCGGACCGGCTGCCCTGGCTCGACGCCATCGGCGCCTGGCTGGCCGGCCACGCGGAGCACGGCGGGGTGGCCAGTTGCTCGGCGCTCAAACGGTGCTACCGGGACCGGCTGGCCGGCTGCGCCCCCACGGCCTTCTTCGTCCACCTCGACGGCTCGCCGGAGCTGATCGACGCCCGGATGCGGGCCCGCCGGGGGCACTTCATACCACCGGCCCTGCTGCGCTCGCAGTTCGCGGATCTGCAGCCGCTGGCGGCGGACGAGAACGGCGCGACGGTGCCCATCGGGGGCACCGCGGAGGACACCGTCCGGCGGGCCCTGGCGGTCCTGCCCGGCGTCGGTGCCTGAGCCGGGGACAGCGGGGCCACCCCACGGCAGGCCTCAGCCTCAGCCGCGGCAGCGGCAGCGACAGCGACAGCGACAGCGACAGCGACAGCGACAAGAACAACGGCGCCCCAACGGCGCGGCCCCACCGCCGAGCCTGCCGCCCCGCCGCCCTCCCTCGGGAGCTCTCTGCCGTCGAGCGCTCTCTGCCATCCTGTGACCGCACACCGGCAGCCGGACCAGGGAGGACACCCATGACGGGGAACAGCACGGCCACCGAAGCGACCGGCACCGAGCCGTACACGGTCCCACTCGCGCCCGGTGTCCACGCGTTCGTGCAGCCCGACGGCGGCTGGTGTCTGAACAACGCCGGTTTCGTCAGCGACGGTTCGCAGACCCTGCTCGTCGACACGGCCGCGACCGAGCGGCGCGCCCTGCTGCTGCGGGACGCGGTGCTCGACAGCGGCGCGCCGCTCCCCCGCACCGTGGTCAACACCCATCACCACGGGGACCACACCTACGGCAACTGCGTCTTCACCCCCGAGGCCACGGTCGTGGGCCATGTCGCCTGCCGTACCGAGACCCTGGCGGCCGGGCGGCAACTGCACGCCCTCTGGCCCGAGGTGGACTTCGGCGACATCCGCGTCACCGCGCCCACCGTCGGCTACACCGACCGGATGAGCTGCCGGGTGGGGGACACCGAGGTGGAGCTCATCCACCCGGGCGTCGCCCACACCCCGGGCGACACCATCGTCTGGCTGCCGCGGGAGCGCGTGGTCTTCACCGGCGACCTCGTCTTCCACGGCGGCACGCCGTTCTTCGCCATGGGGTCGCTGGACGGTTCGCTGCGGGCCCTGGAGCTGCTGCGGGAGCTGGACGCACGGACCGTGGTGCCCGGCCACGGCGCCGTGACGGACCCGGGGGTGTACGACGGCATCGGGCGGTATGTGCGGTACGTCGCCGACCTGGCGGAGCGCTCCCGTGCCGCGGGCCGCACGCCGCTGGAGGCCGCGCGCTCGGCGGACCTCGGGGAGTTCGCGGAGCTGCGGGAGAGCGAGCGGCTGGTCGCCAATCTGCACCGGGCCTACGCCGAGCTGGACGGGCTGCCGCCGGGGGCACCGCTGGACGTGGCGGCCATGTTCGGCGACATGACCACGATGAACGGCGGCGTCCCCGTCTCCTGCCACGTCTGACCACTGACGCCGCACCGCACCACCCCGGCCCCGCACCGCGCCACCCCTCATCCGCCCGCCGTCCCGGCTCCTCGTCCGCACACGTCCCCGGCATCGGCGGCGCCCGGGGGCAAGCAGCTCCGGTGGTGACGTTCCACGACGGCCGTGGTCACGGATCCCACAGGACGGACCACTGGACTCCATACCGACTGGTCGGCATGATGAGCTCATCCGACCGCCCGATGGAGGAGTGTTCCCCGATGAGTCACGACCACCCGCCCGGTCTCGACCTCGAGCGTCTGCGGGCCCACCTGGACCGCGAGCGCCCCGGCCTGGTCGGCGGACCGCTCGGCGCCGAGCTGATCGAGGGCGGCCGGTCGAACCTCACCTACGCGGTCACCGACGGGACCTCCCGCTGGGTGGTCCGGCGTCCGCCCCTGGGCCACGTCCTGGCGACCGCCCACGACATGCACCGCGAGCACCGGGTGATCAGCGCCCTGCACCCGACCACCGTCCCCGTCCCGGAGCCGCTGCTGCTCTGCGAGGACGAGACGGTCATCGGGTCCCCCTTCTACGTCATGGAGTTCGTCGAGGGGACGCCGTACCGGACCGTCGCACAGCTCGCCCCGCTCGGCCCGGAGCGCACCCGCGGTGTCGTCCTCGGTCTCGCCGACACCCTGGTCGAGCTGCACTCCGTCGACCCGGCGGCGGCCGGACTGGCCGACTTCGGGCGTCCCGAGGGCTTCCTGGAGCGCCAGTTGCGCCGGTGGGGCAAGCAGTTGGACGCCTCGCGCAACCGCGACCTGCCCGGCATCGACGAACTGCACGCCGGTCTCGGTAAGGACCTGCCGCGCTCCCCCGCCCCGGCCGTCGTCCACGGCGACTACCGGCTGGACAACGTCCTCGTCGGCGCGGACGACCGGATCACCGCGATCCTCGACTGGGAGATGTCCACCCTCGGCGACCCGCTGACCGACCTGGGGCTGCTGGCGATGTACAGCAGCCTGGACCTGCCCGGCTCGCCGGTCAGCACCACCGGTGGGGCGCCGGGCCACCCCGAGGCGGCCGAACTGATCGAGCGGTACGCGGCGGCGTCCGGGCGCGATGTCTCGGCGATCTCCTGGTACACGGCGTTCGCCTGGTTCAAGCTCGCGGTGATCCTCGAGGGCATCCACTACCGCTTCACCCTCGGCCGGACCGTGGGCGCGGACTTCGACCGGATCGGCCCGCTCGTCCCGGTCTTCATCGAGAACGGCCTCACCACCCTTCAGGAGGGCTGAGCAGCATGGATTTCGCTTTCGACTCCCGCACCGAGGAACTGCGCCGGAAGCTGCTCGCCTTCATGGACGAGCATGTGCTCCCGGCCGAGGAGACCGCCGAGGAGCAGCGCGCCGGGCTCTCCTCCCCCTGGCTCACCCCGCCGGTCGTGGAGGAGCTGAAGGCCGAGGCGCGCCGGCAGGGGCTGTGGAATCTGTTCCTGCCGGACAGCGAGTACGGCGCGGGGCTGACCAACCTCCAGTACGCGCCGCTCGCCGAGATCACCGGCCGCAGCCCGCATCTGGCCCCCACCGCGCTGAACTGCGCCGCACCGGACACCGGGAACATGGAGGTGCTGGCCCAGTTCGGCAGCGAGCAGCAGCGGAAGCAGTGGCTGGAGCCGCTGCTCGCGGGCGAGATCCGGTCCGCGTTCGCGATGACCGAGCCCGAGGTGGCCTCCTCCGACGCCACCAACATCGAGACGCGGATCGAGCGGGACGGTGACGCGTACGTCATCACCGGCCGCAAGTGGTACATCTCGGGGGCGATGAACCCGGACTGCGCGGTCTTCATCGTCATGGGCAAGACCGACCCGGACGGCGAGGACATCCGCCGCCAGCAGTCCATGGTGCTGGTGCCGCGGGACACCCCGGGGGTCGAGGTGCGCCGGGCCATGCAGGTCTACGGGTACGAGGACCACTCCCACGGGGGCCACGCCGAGGTGGTCTTCGACGGTGTGCGCGTCCCGGCGGCGAACCTGATCGGCGAGGAGGGCGGCGGCTTCGCCATCGCCCAGGCCCGGCTGGGTCCGGGCCGGATCCACCACTGCATGCGGCTGATCGGCATGGCGGAGCGGGCGATCGAGCTGATGTGCCATCGGGCGGTCTCCCGCACGGCCTTCGGCAAGCCGCTCGCCGGACAGGGCCAGGTGCAGGAGTGGATCGCGGACGCCCGGGTCGCGGTGGAGCAGCTGCGGCTGCTGGTGCTCAAGACCGCCTGGCTGATGGACACCGTCGGCAACAAGGGCGCGCACACCGAGATCCAGGCCATCAAGATCGCCACCCCGCGCACGGTGGTGGACATCCTGGACCGGGCGGTGCAGCTGCACGGCGCGGGCGGGGTCAGCCAGGACTACCCGCTGGCGGAGCTGTGGGCGGCGGCCCGCACGCTGCGGCTCGCGGACGGGCCGGACGAGGTGCACCAGCGGTCGCTGGCCCGCCGGGAGCTGAAGAAGCACAGCGGGTCGTAGAGGTCGGGTCCGGGGGCCCGATTCAGCGGGTCCCCGGAGCCTACGGCCGGAGCGCCCGCAGCAGCAGGTCGGCCAGGTGGTCGGCGACCTGCTGCGGGGTCAGCGGGCCGTCCGGGCGGTACCAGCTGGCGAGGTGGTGCACCGAGCCGAAGTGGTAGTCGACGACCAGGTCGGCCGGGGTGGCCGTGCTGAACACCCCACCCTGCTGCCCCTCCTCGATGAGGGCGCGGAACCGCTCGTGGTAGCGCCGCCGCTCCGCCCTGACCTGCTTGTTCTTCTCCGGGCTGAGCTGGTGCATCGAGCGGAAGAAGATGGTGGCGTCGTCGAGGTGCTCGATGGTGGTGATGACGACGTCGGCCGCGGCGGCGCGCAGCCGCTCCGCCACCGGGGCGTCGGAGTCGGCGAACGCGTCCAGCCGCTCCTGCTGGAGCCGCAGCACCCGCCCGTAGATCTCGTGCAGCAGGTCGTCCTTGGAGCCGAAGTAGTGGTAGAGCGCGCCCTTGGTCACGCCGGCGGCCTCGACGATCTCCTGGACGGAGGTCCGGTCGTAGCCGCGTTCGGCGAAGAGGCGGGTGGCGGCGGCCAGCAGCCGCTGCGGGACGGGTGTCCCGTTGCCCTCCGTCGTTCTGGCCATCACCGCCACCTGCCTCTCTGCTCGCTCGTCGGTCATGCGCGGGAGCGCAGCTCCCGTCGGAGGATCTTCCCACTCGTGGTCTTCGGCAACTCGGGCAGGACCTCGACCTCGCGCGGGTACTTGAACGCGGCGAGGCGGTCCTTGCAGTGGGCGGCCAGCTCCTCGGGGGTGGTGTCCTCCCCCGGCCGCAGGCTCACATAGGCCTTGACCGATTCGCCCCGGTAGGCGTCGGGCACGCCCACGACCGCTGCCTCGCGGACCGCGGGGTGGGAGTAGAGGACGTCCTCGACCTCGCGCGGCCACACCTTGAAGCCGGAGGCGTTGATCATGTCCTTCTTGCGGTCGACGACGTAGAGCCAGCCGCCCGGGTCCATGAAGCCGATGTCGCCGGTGCGCAGCTCGCCGTCCGGGATCGCGGCGGCGCTGTCCTCGGGGCGGCGCCAGTAGCCGGGGATCACCATCGGGCCGCGGACCGCGATCTCGCCGTGCTCGCCCAGGGGCACGTCCGCACCGTTCTCGTCCACGATCCGGACGACCGTGTCGGGGCCGGGGACACCGACGGACAAGGTGCCCGAGACCGGGTCGACGGGCGCCTCCCGCTGGGGCGGGACGCTGGCGCAGGGCGCGGTGCACTCGGTGAGGCCGTAGCCGTTGCGGATGTACGGGCCGAAGCCCGCCCGGAACTTCTCGACCAGCGCGGGCGGCAGCGGCGCCCCGCCGGAGGAGATCATCCGGAAGGAGCCGAAGTGGTCGGGGGTGCAGCCGGGGTGGGCGGCCAGGGCCATGAAGGCCGTGGACGGGCCGACGGTGTACGCGGGCCGGTGTTCGGCGAAGGCGTCGAGGACGACGCCGGGCTCGAAGCGGTGCGCGAGCGCGAGGGTGCCCGCGCCGACGAGCGAGGCGGAGAGCTCACACACCAGGCCGGTGATGTGGAACAGCGGGGCGAGCGCGAAGATCGTGCTGCCGTCGGGCAGGTCGTGACCGACGTGCTGGCGCTCGGCGTTGTAGGCGATGTTGCCGTGGGTGTTCATGGCGCCCTTGGGGGTGCCGCTGGTGCCCGAGGTATAGCTGATCAGGGCGATGCCGGAGGAGTCGGGGTCGCGGCCGGCGGGCGCGGCGAGCCCGGAGCGGGCGGCGGCGAGCAGGTCCTCGGCACCGTCGGGTACGGGCATCGGCTCGCCCTTCAGCACCCGCGCGTCGTTCCGGGTCTGGAGGTCGAAGTCGCTGGTGGTGAAGGCGATCCGGACCGGTGAGCCCGCCGCGGTGTCCCGCAGGAAGCCCTCCCAGGCGCGGTCGGCGCAGACCAGCGCGGTGACCTCGGCGTCGGCGAGGACGTGGGCGACCTCGCGCTCCTTGTACATCGGGTTGACGGGGACGACGGTGCCGCCCGCCTTCCACGCGCCCAGGAGAGCGAGGACGAACTGCGGGACGTTCTGCAGGACCAGGGCGAGCCGGTCGCCGGGGGCGAAACCGCGCTCGGCGAGCCGGCCGGCGATCCCGTCGGACAGCTCGTCGGCCTCCCGGTAGCCGATCCGGCCGTCGAAGTAGCCGAGGGCGGTGCGGTCGGGGACCCGGCGCACCGCCTCGCGGAAGGCGTGGAGCACGGTCTCGGGAGGGTCGGCCGGGGCCAGCTGGGCGTCGGACAGCTGGGCCAGCCACGGCCGGGCCGCATACGGGGAGCCGCTCATCGCGCGACCTCCTCCCACTTCTGCTGGAGCTGGTTCATCCGGTTCAGCCAGCGGTCCGGGTCGCCGGTGCGGGCGCTGGAGAATCCGGCCACCTCGGGGTGCGGCAGGATCAGGAAGCGTCCCTCGGCCATGCCGGCGAACAGCGCGTCGGCGACCTGCTCCGGCTCGATGGCGGTGGGCGCCAGGACGAGGTCGCCCGCGCTGCCGGTGGCGCTGAGCATGTCGGTGCGCACCCCCTGCGGGCAGACCGCGTGCACCTGGATGCCGCGGTGCCGGTAGGTGAGGGAGAGCCACTCGGCGAAGGCCAGGGCACCGTGCTTGGTGACGCTGTACGGCGCCGCGCCGATCATGGTGAGCAGTCCGGCGGCGGAGACGGTGGAGACGAAGCGGCCGCTGCCGCGCTCCAGCCAGTCAGGCAGCAGCTCCCGGGCGGCTCTGACGTGCGCCATCACATTGACGTCCCAGGCGGCGGCCCACACCTCCTCGTCGGCGTCGGCCCCGCCGCCCGAGGCGAGCCCGGCGTTGGCGCAGTAGACGTCGACGGTCCCGTCGAGCGCCTTCCGGGCGGCGGACACCACGGCGGAGGCGTCGCCGGGGAGCGCGATGCCCCCGATCTCCCCGGCGACGGCGGCGGCCTTGTCCCCGTCGAGGTCGTTGACGACCACCCGGGCCCCCTCGGCGGCGAATCTGCGGGCGAGGGCGGCTCCGATGCCGCCGCCCGCGCCGGTGACGACGACTCCGGCGTCCTGAAGGGTCTGCACGATCGTGGCTCCTTCGACTCGACTGCCCAGTGGACCAGGCAGCAGACTAACCAGTCGGTATGTTGTGGGGAAGGGGGTCGCGGCAAGCCGGTGCGGCAGGCCCGGTCGCGGTCGTTCCGTCCTGCGCCCGACGGCGCTACCGTGCGCGGACATGCGGACATCTGAAGCGAGCCTTTCCCGGCGGAGCCTGCTGGCCGGAACCGGAGCCGCGGGAGCGGCCGTCGCCGGAGCGGCCGCGGCCGGCCCCGCGTACGCCGCGGCGGACGCCGGGGGCGGCGGCCGGGTGCGGACGGGATTCGACCGGCTGGCGGCGGCCGGCTACCGGCTGCTGGAGGGGCAGCGGGTCGGTGTGGTCACCAATCCGACGGGGGTGACGCGGGACGTCCGGCACATCGTGGACGTGATGCACGCCGACGAACGGGTGAATCTCACGACCGTGTTCGGCCCGGAGCACGGCTTCCGCGGCACCGCGCAGGCGGGCGACTCCGAGGGCCGCTCGGTGGACCCGGCGACCGGACTGCCGGTCTTCGACACCTATCTGAAGAGCGGTCAGGCGCTGGCGGCCGTCTTCACCGAGTCCGCCGTGGACACGGTCGTCTTCGACATCCAGGACGTGGGTGCCCGCTTCTACACCTACATCTGGACGCTGTACGACTGCATGGTGGCGGCGGTCCTGGCCGGTAAGCGCTTCGTCGTCCTGGACCGGCCCAATCCGGTCACCGGGCGCGGGGCCTACGGGCCGGTGCTGGACAAGGCGTTCGCCACCTTCGTCGGCCGGGAACCGATCGCCCAGGCGCACGGCATGACGGCCGCGGAGCTGGCGCTGCTGTTCAACGCCGAGTTCGTGCCCGGGGCCGCCGGGCGGGCCGTGGAGCTGGCGACGGTGTCCCTGTCGGGGTGGCGGCGCGCGGACTTCTTCGACGCCACCGGCCTGCCCTGGGTGCCGCCGAGCCCCAACATGCCCACGCCGGAGACCGCGCTGGTCTACTCGGGGACCTGTCTGTTCGAGGGCACCAATCTGTCGGAGGGGCGCGGCACCACGCGCCCGTTCGAACTGCTCGGCGCCGAGGGCATCGACCGGCGGTGGGCGGAGGCGGCAAACACGCTCGGGCTGCCCGGTGTCCGCTTCCGCGAGGCGTATTTCACCCCGACGTTCTCCAAGTTCCAGGGCAAGACCGTCGGTGGCGTCCAGCTGCACGTGCACGACCGGGCGGCGTACGACCCGGTGCGCACCGGGATCGGCCTGCTGGTGACCGCGAAGCGGGTGTGGAGCGGCTTCGCCTGGCGCCCGGACCACTGGATCGACAAGCTCACCGGCTCGACCGCGGTGCGCACGATGATCGACGCGGGGGCCGGTACGGACGAGGTGGCCGCCGCGTGGGCGGACCGGCTGGCGGAGTTCCGGGCCGTGCGCCGACGGTACCTGCGGTACCGGTAGCGGGGCGCGCGACGCCGGTGGGCAGTCCTCCAGTGCGGGTACCGGGCCGCACGATGCCGGTGGGGGCGGGCAGGACGGCGGTGGCGACCGGCCGCGGATGCCGCGGGGCGCGCGACGCCGGTGGGGGCGGGGCTCCGTGATCGGTGGCGGGCCGGGCGGCGCCGGTCGGCCGGCCTCCCGTACCGATACCGGGCCGCGCGACGCCGGTGGGCGGGCCCCGGGCCCCGTAGAGATCCCCGGCGGCTTCCGGGGGTTCGGAAACTCCGAACCCCGGACTCGGGTGGCTGCCCCAGTGCCCTGATGACCTGCTGCTTCGTAGATTCGACAGCAGCGTCGGCCGTGGGTGCCGGCCACCCGAGAGAGGCTTGCCGATGCCCGGATCCGCACACGGTCGGACCGTCCCGCCGGACGCGCTGCACCTGCGGGAGGTGACGCGCCGTTACGGGCGGGGCGCCCGCGCCGTCCACGCGCTGCGGGGGATCGATCTGCGGCTGCCGTCCGGCAGTTTCACCGCCGTCATGGGCCCGTCCGGATCAGGCAAGAGCACCTTTCTGCACTGTGCCGCCGGGCTCGACCGGCCCTCGTCGGGCTCGGTCCACCTCGGCGGGCAGGAGCTGTCCCGGATGCGGGAGCGCCGGCTGACCCGGCTGCGCCGGGCCCGGATCGGCTTCGTCTTCCAGGCGTTCAACCTGCTGCCGGCGCTGACGGTGGAGGAGAACGTGCTGCTGCCGCTGCGGCTGGACGGCCGGCGGGCCGGACGGGACACGGCGGCCCGCGCGCTGGCGGACGTCGGGCTGGCTGGCCGGGCCCACCACCGGCCGGGGCAGCTCTCCGGCGGTCAGCAGCAGCGCGTCGCCATCGCCCGGGCCCTGGTCACCCGGCCCGAGGTGGTGTTCGCAGACGAGCCCACCGGCGCGCTGGACACGGTGACGGCCGCCGAAGTCCTCGGTCTGCTGCGGGACTCGGTCGACCGGCTGGGCGCCACCGTGGTGATGGTGACCCATGACCCGGCGGGCGCCGCCTGGGCCGACCGGGTGCTCCTGCTGGATCGGGGGCGCATCGCCCAGGACCTGAGCCCGGAGCCCGGCACGGCCCGCCACGATCGGCGGCGCGAGGCGGAGGCCCGGCGGATCGCCGCACGGATGCGGGCTCTCGCCACACCGCAAGGGCCCGCGGACGGCCTCCGGGCGACCGGCGAGGTCCACGAGGCCACCGAGCGCCGGGAAGCCACAGGGATCCACCGGGCCACCGAGCTCCGGGAGGCCACAGGGATCCGCGGGGCAACCGAGTTCCGGGAAGGCGCAGAGACCCACGAGGCTGCCGAGCCCCGGGAAACCGCAGGGATCCACCGGGCCACCGAGCCCCGGGACGCCACGCAGACCCGCCAGGCCGCCGTATGACCACCGGTCTCGCCCGCGCCTCGCTGCGGTCCCGGCCGGCGGCGGCCGCAGGGGTGTTCTCGGCCCTGGTCCTCTCCGCCACGGTGATCACCGCCTGCGCCGCGGTGCTGTTCTCGGCCACCGCCGGGCCGCGCTCCCGCCAGGGTGACGAACTGGCGCTGATGGGCGTGGGTTTCACCCTGGTCACCGTCTACCTCTCGGTGTTCGTGACCGGCCAGGTGACGGCGCTGGCCGTGGCGCAGCGGCAGCGCGAGACGGCGCTGCTGCGGACCGTCGGCGCCGGCCCCTGGCAGATCCGGCGGATGGTGGCCACCGAGGCCCTGCTCACGGCCGTGCCCGCGCTGCCCGTCGGCTACGGGCTCGGGGTGCTGCTGGCCCGCTGGTGGTTCGGGGCGATGGTGGATCAGGGGCTGGTGCCGGAGGGGGTGCGGCTGACCGTCGGTCCGCTGCCCGCCCTGGTCGCGGCCGGGGTGCTCACCGTCACCTCGCTGCTCGGCGGGCTGCTGGCAGCCCAGCGGGCCGCCCGTTCCCGCCCGTCCGTCGCGCTCGGTGAGGCGGCAGGCCCCGCGGGCGGGGTGACGGTCGTCCGGCTGCTGCTCGCCGTAGGTGCCCTGGCGGGTGCGGTCGCGCTGGGCTCGGCCGTCGCCGCGGGTCCCGCGGACCGGGCGGCGGAACGCGTTCCGCTGCTGCTCCTGCTGTATCTGGTGGCCGTCGGGCTGGCCGGTCCGGTGCTCGGCCGGGCCGGGTGCGCGCTGCTCGCCGTCCCCTTCCGGCTGTTCGGCGCTCCGGGCGTCCTGGCGGTGGCCAACAGCCGGGCCCGGGCCCGGCGGCTGTCGGCGGCGATCACCCCGGTTACCCTGGTCGTCGCCTTCACCCTGGCCAAGCTCGGTGCGACGGCCGGACGCGCCCCCTCCTGGATCGACCTCTTCGCCACCGCCCTGTACGCCGGGTTCGCCGGGCTGGCCGCGGCGAACACCCTGGTGATGCTGATCCTGGAGCGGCGCCGGGAGATCGCCCTGCTGCGGCTGGTGGGGGCCGGGGCGGGCCAACTGCTCCGGATGGTGCTGCTCGAAGGAGTCATCGTGTCGGGAACCTCACTGGTCCTGGGTGCCGCCGTGGCGACCGCCGCCCTGGCGCCGCTCGGCGGGACGGGCGGTGCCACCGCCCCGTCGGGCCTGCCCGCGGAGGTCCTGGCCGCGCTCGCCGGAGCAGTGGTGCTGCTGGTGCTGCTCTCCTCAGTTCTGCCGTCGGTACGGTTGCTGACGGTCCGTCCGACCACGGGTGCCACCGCATGACCGCGCGGGAGGAGGCCGTCGTCGCGGAGACCGCGGCGGAGGAGGAACGCGCCGGTGCGGCGCGGCCCGCATGGCCGGTCGGTGACGCACCACCGCCCGCGCCCGCCGGGAAGCGCCCTACCGGTTCCCCCGGCCGGACGGGCCGGCTGCTGCGCCTGCTCGGTGTTCCCGTCGGCCGCGGCGACTGGCGGGAGCTCGCCTTCGCCCTGCTCCTCGCGCCGTCGGCGGTGCTCGGCACCGCCCTGATCTACCCGGTGCTGGTCCTGGCACTGCCCCTCTCGGTGACCCACCTGGGGCTGCCCCTGCTGGCCGGCGTCCTCACCGTCGGCCGGCGCCTGGCCGGTGTCCACCGGTTCCTGCTGCGCGCCCTGCTCGGCGAGGACATCCCGGCACCGCCCCCCGTGGAGCGGGGCGGGACGGGCGCCGTGCGCGCCGCGCTCGCCGACGGCACCGGCTGGCGGGCCGTCGCCTACCTGCTGGCGGCGCTGCCACTGGGCCTGCTGCTCCTGGTCGTGGCGGTCGGCCTCCGCCTCTACGGGCTGGCCGGCGTCCTCTATCCACTGTGGTGGCGGAGCGTCGGCGCCGACGGGCACCGGGGGCTGAGCCTGGGCTCCCTGGCCCTGGACACCTGGCCGCGGATCCTGGCGGTCGCCGTGGCCGGCCTCCTGCTCACCGCCCTGGCCGGCTGGTCGGGCCGTCGGCTGCTGGTGCTGGTCCGGTACGCGGGGCGGGCGCTGCTGGGGCCCAGCCGGCTCTCGGACCGGGTGCGGGACCTGGAGGAGACCCGCGCGCTGGCCGTCCAGGACTCGGCGCGGACCCTGCGGCGGATCGAACGCGACCTGCACGACGGCCCCCAGGCCCAGTTGACCGCGGTGACGATGTCGCTGGCCTCGGCCCGCGGCAGGCTGGAGCCGAGCGGCCCGGACGGTACGGTCGCGCCACAGGATCTGGAGCGCGGCCGGGAACTGGTCGAGCAGGCGCTGGCCACCGCCCGCACCGCCGTGACCCAACTGCGGGACCTGGTCCGCGGCATCCACCCGCCCGTGCTGGACACCGGGCTGGACGCGGCGCTGGAGACGCTGGCCGCGCGCACCGGTGTCCCGGTGCGGCTCCGGGCGCACGTCCCCGGTCCGCTGCCCGAAGCGGTCGCCACCATCGCGTACTTCTGTGCGTCGGAGCTGCTCAGCAACGCGGCCCGGTACTCCGGTGCCGAGCGGATCGAGCTGACGGCGGAGCGCCGGGACGGCCTGCTGACCCTGCGGGTGCACGACGAGGGGCAGGGCGGGGCGGTGATCGTGCCCGGCTCGGCGGGCGGCGGCAGCGGACTGGCGGGGCTGGCCGAACGGGTCCGCACCGTCGACGGCCGGCTGCTGATCAGCAGCCCCCGGGGCGGGCCGACCACCGTTACCGTGGAGCTTCCGGTATGACCGTGCGCCGGCCGGCCACCGGACCGGACACCCCCGCCGACTCCCAGGGAACCCCCATGCGCATCGTGATCGCCGAGGACGCCGCGGTGCTGCGGCACGGCATGGTCCAACTGCTCACCGAACGCGGGCTGGAGGTGGCCGCCGCGGTGGCCGACGCCGACGGGCTGTACGCCGCCGTCGCCGAGCACACTCCCGACGCGATCGTGGCGGACATCAGGATGCCGCCGGACCACACCGACGAGGGGCTGCGCGCCGCCGTCGCCCTGCGGCTGGAGCACCCGGGGCTCGGGGTGCTGCTGTTCTCCCAGTACGTCGAGACCCGCTACACCGCGCGGCTGCTGGCCGGCGGAACCAGCGGCATCGGCTATCTGCTCAAGGAACGGGTCTGTGATGTGGACGAGTTCGTGGACGCCGTCCACCGGGTCGGGACCGGCGGGACCGCACTGGACCCCGAGGTCGTGTCGCAGTTGCTGTCGGCCCGCCGGGACAGCGGCGGCCTCGGCTCCCTGAGCCCGCGGGAGGACGAGGTGCTGGCGCTGATGGCGCAGGGCCTGACCAACGCGGCGGTGGCGCGCTCGCTGGGCATCACCCAGCGGTCCGTCGAGAAGCATGTGGCGGGGATCTTCGCCAAGCTGGGGCTGCCGCGCACCGACAGCGAGCACCGTCGGGTGCTGGCCGTGCTGCGCTATCTGGGGGCCTCGCCCGCCCGGCCGTGAGCCGTCGACGGTGCGGCGTGCGGACCCGGTACCGGCGCCCGACGGGGTCCGGGCCGGGCAGCGCACGCCTCCGGCGGGCCGGTCCCGCCGGAGGCGTGCGGGCGCGTGCTACACGCGAGCCCCGAAGTACTGCGCCCACCAGGGCCCTTCCGGGCCGTTGTGCACGCCGACGCCGATCTCCCGGAAGCGGCAGTCCAGGATGTTGGCCCGGTGCTCCGGGCTGCGCATCCAGGCCTGGGTCACCTCGGTGGGTGTCGCGTAGCCGCGGGCGATGTTCTCCCCGAGGTCGGACCACTGGTGGTAGCCCATCCGCATCGCGCGGGTGCTGGGCCGCGATCCGTCGGGACCGGTGTGGGACAGTCCGCCCCCGTCGGCCATGACCCCGGCGTACTGCTCGGCGGCCTGGGTCAGCGGGGCGCTCACCTTCAGCGGCTGGCAGCCCGCGGCGGTCCGCTCCTTGTTGACGAGCCGGACGACCTCACCGGCCGCCTCCTGCTGGGAGGCGTCGGGCTTCCCGGCCTCGTCCGCCGCCGGCCCGGCCTGCTCCTTCGCGGGCTCCTTCGCGGACTCCTTGGCAGGTTCCTGGACCGGTTCCTTCGCGGGCTCCTTCGCCGGTTCCTTGGCCTGTTCCTCGACCGGTTCCTTCGCGGGCTCCTTGGCCTGTACCTCGACCGGTTCCTTCGCGGGCTCCTTGGCCTGTACCTCGACCGGTTCCTTCGCGGGCTCCTTGGCGGGCTCCTTGGCCTGTTCCTTCGCGGCGGGCTGCGGGGCCGGAGCTGCCGCCGGGGCGGACGGCGCGGCGGACGGCGCGGCGGAGGCGGACGGCGCCGCGGAGGGCGCGGCCGATGCGGACGGGGCGGACGGGGCGGACTGCTGCGGTGGTTGCTGCGCGGCCGCGGACTGCTGCGGCTGCTGCTGGGCGGGGGCGGCGCTCGCGGTCCCCGCCGAGGGGTCCACGGACGGCCCCGCCGAGGGCGCCGCGGACTGCGGTTCGGCGGACGGTACGGCGGGCGCGTCCGCGGGCCGGTCGACCGCGGGCAGCGTCACATACGGCCCCTCGGACGGGGCGGCCGAGGCGGACGGGGCGGAGGCGGAGGGCGCCGGCGAGGCGGCCTGCGCCGGGCTCTGGCTCGTCGCGGCCGGCGGCGCGGGCCGGTCGGCGGGCGGCTCGGCGGGCGGTGGGACGGCCGGGACGGCGGCGGGCGCCGCCGCCGGGGAGCCGGGCTCACCGGAAACCGGGTCCGTGTCGGAACCGGCGCCGGGGACGGACGGCGCGGCGGCTGCCTGCGGGCCCTGCGGCACCGCCGATTCCTGTGCGAGGCCGGCGCTCCGGCCGGAGGCGGGCTGCGGTACGGGGCGGGCCCAGGCCTCGGCCGGGACCCCCCAGGTGGCTGCCAGGACGACGGCGGCGGGGACGATGAGCCGGAGGGAGGCGGTGCCCTTCCGGTGCGTGTGGCGTCGGGCGGCCCGACCGGACCGTCGACCAGTGCTGTGGATGACCATGGCTCATCCATAACCGGGGCGGCTGCGCCCTGCATCCACGCGGGTCCAGATGGTCCATCAGATGATGATCGACACTCCGTCAGATCGGTGACCGCACCGGCCGGACCACCCGCCGGCAGCCGCGGACGGCCCGCCCGGTCCGGCGCGTTCCCGCAGTTCGGAGCGGCCGTGCGGCGGGGTGAACTCCGGGGGGCCCGGACGGCGTTCCACCGTCCGGGCCACCGGCCGGGGCCCGTTACCCGATGGAGTGTCAGCTCCGGCCGGGGAACTCCACGACCTGCAGCAGTCACCTCTTCCGAACCACCACGAATACCAAGGACGGCCACGGGTACGCGGGTCATCAGTTCGATGGATCCGGATGGGGGTGCCGTACGTCCATTCCTCATCGCCGAAGTACCAGCGACGGAGGTGGCAAGGATGGCCGGATTCAGAAGTCTCGCGGAGCATGTGCGCGACCCCCGGGTCGAGACCCGTCGGCGGCGCACCGCACTGCGCAAGTGCCTGGAGAAATTCGCCCCCTACGGACACCGGGCGACCTGGCACCACCTGTGCGCACGGGCCGGAGTCGGCACCGAGGACCGACAGGCCGACCCGGGGCGGCTGGTGGCCGCGCTGGAGGAGCTGGAGGAGGCCCGGACCGTGTGGCTCGCGTACGAAGTGGAGTTCGCGGCCCGGCGCCGGCGCGAGAAACACGAGGGCATCAGGAAGCCCGTCGCCCTGGACGACTGGCACCGCTGCACCTGGGGCGGGTGCGGCGTCGCCTGGTGCGACGACCCGCTGGTCCATCCGTCCGCTCCCCTGCCGGACGTGCTGCGCCGCATCATCGGCGCGCTGGAGTCGGGGGCGGGCACCGCCTGCCCGGTGTGCGCCACGGACCGGATCGTGTGGCGCGGCGGCCTGGACCACCACCCGAGTTCGGGCCCGGTCTGCACCGGCTGCGGCATCGTCGTGCCCGAACCCGCGCTGACCGTCGAGGCGCTGGCCGAGGCCAAGAGATCCAGACTCGGCACGCTGGCCACCGCTTCCTGACCCCCGGGACACCCCTGCACGTCCCGCCCCGGACCGTCACGCGGCAGGCGCGGACCCGTCAGCCCGTCCGCCGCCGTACCCGGCGTCGGAGCCGGGCAGCAGGACGTCGGTGTGGATGGCGAGTTTGAACTCGGCCAGCGTGACGGGCACGGCGATCCGCCGGTCGTCGCTGCCCCGCGCGGTCACCTTCAGACCGACCGGCGTGCCGCGCTTGACGGCGAACTGCCACATGTAGGTGCGGAACTGGCTGCCGCCGGTGTGCGCGGAGTCGCAGGTCCCCGTGGAGTCGTACCCGGTGCTCTGGCCGAGCGGGTCCCGGACGAACCGTGCCCGGAACTCGCTCGGCCGGGTGTCGGGCTGCCAGATCACCATCGCCGACAGCACACCCCAGCCGTCGTGGCTGGGGTGGATGAGCCCCGACCGGGCATCGGGGTAGACCGACGTCCCGCTCCCGCCGTGGGCCGGGTCGTGCATGCCCCAGGGGTCCGTCGACTCTCCGGCCCGACCGTAGGGGAAGCGCACCAGGTGGTACCCGTCGGAGTCGTAGCTGATCCGCTGAGGCCCCGTCCCGGAGGTCCCCAGATCCCACTTGAGCGAACAGACGACCAGACTCATCGGCCACCCCTTCTTCTCCACCGGTCGCGGGCCCGGTCCGGACGGCGTCCCCGCGCTGCCCGGTTCTCCGGCCGGCCCGGTACTCCCGCCGGCCCCGAGCTCCTCCGCCGGCTCGTCCCGGCCGGCTCTGGGACGGTGATGCCCGGTCACGGGTCCGTCAAGCCGACGGGCACCCCCGATGGGACTGGTCGTTACCAATCGGTAGTGGGAGGATTCCCGTCCACGCGCGAGAGGACGGACGGCATGGCCGAGCTGCACGATCTGACAGCCCTGGAGCAGGCGGACGCGATCCGGGAGGGCACGCTCTCCCCGGTGGAGCTCACCGAGCACTATCTGAGCCGCATCGACCGGCTCGACCCCTCCCTCGGCGCCTTCATCACCGTCACCCCGGAGATCGCGCGCAAGCAGGCCGCCGACGCCGAGAGCGTGGCCGTCGCGGCACGCCGGGACGGCCACGGCCTGGCGCCGCTGCACGGCATCCCGGCGCCGGTGAAGGACCTCAGCATGGTGGCGGGGGTGCGCTGCACCTTCGGCTCGGAGGCCTTCCGGAACCACGTCCCGGAGGTCGACGACCATGTGGTGACCAAGCTCCGTGCCGCGGGCACGGTCATGCTCGGCAAGACCAACACCCCCGAGTTCGGGCTCCCCTGCTACACCGAGAACCGGCTCGCTCCCCCGGCGCGCACCCCGTGGGACCTCGACCGGTCGGCGGGCGGATCCAGCGGCGGCGCCGCCGCGGCGGTGGCGGGCGGCCTGGCACCCCTCGCCCACGGCAGCGACGGGGCGGGGTCGATCCGCATCCCGTCCTCGGTGTGCGGGCTCTACGGCATCAAGCCGAGCCGGGGCCGGGTCAGTTCGGGCCCCACCCTGCACGACATCAGCGGACTGAGCGGCTCCGGTCCCATCGCCCGCACGGTGGCGGACGCGGCGGCGCTGCTGGACGCGCTGTCCGGCCCCATGCCCGGCGACCCGTACGGCGCCCCGGGCCTGCCGCCGGGCGAGACCTTCCTCGGCCACGCCCGGCGGCACCCGGAGGCGCGGCTGCGGATCGTCTCGCTGCTCGACCCGCCCGTGCCGGGTGTGGAACTGCACCCGGACTGCCGGGCCGCGGCGGACGGCACGGCGGCGCTGCTGCGGGAACTCGGGCACCAGGTGGACGAGGCGGAACTGCCGGTCGACGACACGGTCCGGCAGGCGTTCTCCGCCGTCTGGGACGTGATGACCCTGGCCCGTCCGGTACCGGCCGACGCGGAGGAGCACTTGATGCCGCTCACCCGCCACCTGCGCGAGCGCGGCGGCCGGGTGTCCGCGAAGGCCTTCGCGGACGCGCTGTACGCGTTCCGGATGCTCGGCCAGATGGTCGAGGACCTGCTGCTGACGGCCGGAACCGGCTACGACGTGATCCTCACTCCGACCCTGGCCCAGCCGCCCGCTCCGGTCGGGTCCCAGCGCAACGACGCGGATCCCGAGGCCGAGTTCGCGGCCATCACCGCGTTCACCCCCTTCACCCCGCTCTACAACGCGACCGGCCAGCCCGCGGTCAGCCTGCCGCTGCACTGGACGGAGAGCGGGCTGCCGGTCGGCGTCATGCTAGGCGGCCGCTACGGCGCCGAGGCGACACTGCTCTCCCTCTCGGCGGAACTGGAGGAGGCCCGGCCGTGGTCGGGGCGGCATCCTGCGATGTGGTGAGGGGGAGAGGGAGAAGTCCCGTCAACTGCGGCCGTGTCTCGGCAAAGTGGTTCGCGGTGGCGGGCTCGCAAAGCTTCACGGAGGTGGAGGCAACGAAGCGTCGCGACGCGGTGAAGCTCGCCGGACTGGCCATGGCGGCCCCGGCCGCCGCAGCACAGATCCTTGAGCAGGCCGCCGCCGAGGCCATGGAATTGACCCGGCAGGCCGAGGCGACCTCGCTCGGCTCGGGAACCCTGGACCATCTCGACCTCGCGGTCACCGAGTTCAACTGCGCATATTCGCTCAAGCCGCCGAGGGCCGTCTTCGACGCGGTGATGGACTACCGGCGCAAGGTCGACGCCCTCCTCAAAGGCCGACACACCCACCGGCAGGAACATGAACTGCTGGCGTTCGCCGGCTGGCTGTCCGAGCTCTTGGCTTGGCTCGCCCACGACCTCGGGGACGCCCGCGCCGGTCTGGCGTTCGCCATCGACGCGTTCGTTCACGGACAGCAGGCCGGACACGGCCAGCTCTGCGCGTGGGCCATGGACGCCGCCGCCTCCATCAACCTGTATGAGCAACAGCCCGGCAAGGCCCGCGACGCGGCGCTCAAGGGCCTCATCGAGGCCCCAGCCACCCATCCGCTGACCGTGCGGCTGCATGCCCAGGTCGCGCGCGCTGCCGCCGCTGACGGCGACGCGGACGGCTTCACCACCGCCTTTCAGGCCGCCGAGGACGCCCATCGGCTCCTGCCTCCCCGCTCGCCCCGCCGCTTCGGGCTGGACGTGCTGCCGCTGGCCGACTATGCACTCACCTCGTATCCGGCGACCTCGTTCATCTGGCTCGGGCAAGCCGAACAAGCCCGGCAGCACGCTGAACAGGCCCTGGCGACCTATGAGACGGCCCCCGCGGCATCGAGGTCCCCGAGCCGCGAGGCCATCGCTCGCATCGACCTGGCCCTCGCCCATGCCCTCCTCGGCGACCCCGACGACGCCGTCGCCCTCGGCCACCAGGCCCTCGACTCCGCCCGCGTCGTCGACTCCGTCCGCCACCGGGCCGGCGACCTCACCTCGTTCCTGAATCGCCGCTATCCGCGCCAGGCAGCCGTCGAGGGCCTGCGCGAACGGCTGGCCGCCGCCGACGCGGCCACCCGCCCGGCCCTGCCCGCAGTCTCCCCCGGAGCATGAAGGACACCGCGATGACAACAAACGAGCCGCAGCCCGGCCAGCACTCACTCAACATCCGCAAGCCGTACTTCGACCTGATCGCCTCCGGCGCCAAGACCATCGAAGTCCGCGTCGGCTATCCCAAGATCCGCAAGATCACCGCCGGGGACACCCTGCGGATCGCGTGCGCGGACGAGGCGCTGACCACCCGCGTCACTGCGGTAAAGGAATACGAGTCCTTCAAGGCGATGCTGGACGCCGAGGAGGAGGCCGCGATCGGCGGACCGGACATGAACCACGACTCGCTCGTCGCCGCGATCCGCGACATCTATCCGCCCGAGAAGGAAGCCCTCGGCGTCTTCGCCCTCCACCTCACCCTCGCGCAGGCCGGCACCTGAGACGAGACGCACCCTCCCTCAAGGGCACGTCGACCTGTCACCACGCCCCCTCCCATAGGGCTTCAACACGGTCATCGAATGGGAACGTGGTGTCCGGGACGGCAGACCTCAACCTGTCGGCCGGAAGCGCGGAGTGACAGTGCAGCGGACCCTCATTCCGAACGCCGCCCGGTCCGGCCCCGGCCGGGATCACCGGACCGACCAACAGCCGGGCCCCGACCAGCCCCCTGCTCAGCGCTTGCGCTCGGCCAGCAGGCGGGAGCCGCTGCCCTGACGGCCGACGGTGTCGTCCGGGTTCGACAGCACACAGGTGTCCAGCGACAGACACCCGCAGGCGATGCAGTCGGTCAGGTGGTCCCGCAGCCGGTTGAGCTGCTGGATGCGGCGGTCCAGTTCGGAGCGCCACAGCTCGGAGAGCCGGGCCCAGTCCTCACGGTTCGGCGTGCGTTCCTCGGGCAGTTCGGCGAGGGCGTCCCGGATGGTGGCGAGCGGGATGCCGACGCGCTGCGCGGCCCGGATGAACGCGACCCGGCGCAGCGCGTCCCTGCTGTAGCGGCGCTGGTTGCCCGGGGTCCGGCGGCTGCTGATCAGCCCCTTGGACTCGTAGAAGTGCAGCGCGGAGACGGCCGCGCCGCTGCGGGCGGACACCTGGCCGACGCTGAGTTCCTGGACGTCGCGGGGAATCTGGGGCACAGCGCCCAAGCGTACGTCGCCACGCCGCGGCCCCCGTCGGCGGACGTTGACAGCGGAGCCCTGTCGCAGCATGCTGAGCAACTGCTTAGTACGTGCAGATGTCGGATGTCGGATGCCGGATGTCGGTGGAGGTACGAGATGGCGGACCCCCGGGTCTTCGGGTCGCTGGACGAGCTGCGGGCGGCGGTCGGCGAGCAGTTGGGCACGAGCGACTGGCTGGAGGTCGACCAGAAGCGGATCGACCTGTTCGCGGACGCGACCGGCGACCACCAGTGGATCCATGTGGACCCGGAGAAGGCCGCGGCCGGCCCGTTCGGCACCACGATCGCCCACGGCTATCTCACGCTGTCGCTGCTGCCGGCCCTGGTGCCGCAGCTGATGCGGGTGGACGGCGTCCGGATGGGCATCAACTACGGTGCCAACAAGGTCCGTTTCCCCTCCCCCGTGCCGGTCGGCTCCCGCCTGCGGGCCACGGGCAAGATCTCCGAGGTGTCCGAGGTGACCGACGGCGTGCAGCTGACCACCGTGGTGACGGTGGAGCGGGAGGGCGGCGACAAGCCGGTCTGCGTGGCGGAGACGGTGAGCCGCTTCTATCTTTGACCGCCGCACCGCTGTCCGCGCCGCGTGGCCGTGGTTCGGCTTCAAGGGCCCTGCCGCACCGCAGAACACTGCGATCGGCCAGGGGCGATGAGAGCTGGGTCGCCCTCACCGACCCGAACAGCCGGACAACCAATTCTCCGGGTCGGCACTGGTCAGCGCATTGAAGAACCCCGCCCACGCGCCGGGCGATACGCACGGACGGGGCAGTTGCGGGCGGTCCCGCTCAGTGCTCACGCGGCCGGACAGGGGAACGGGTGGCAGCGTTGCGCCACCACCACAGACCCCGGCAAGTAGGCAGCGAGAGCCCGAAGTGCGCCCCGCACCGCGCGCACCAGGGCAACCCGTTCTCAGGGTCGGCAGGGCACTCGGCATCACAGCGGGGGCACTTCGGCACGGGGCCTACTCTCAGGCGCTCAGGTCGAACTCTCCTGCCTTCACGGCGTCCGTGAGCGTGGCCCAGTCGGCAGCCGTCATCGTGACGATGCTGTCCGGTCGCTTGCTGTCGCGCAACGCGACGATGCCGGGCACGTTGGTCGCTACCTCCGGGCAGTTGTCAACGCGAGCGTCACGGCACGCCGCAGCGGTCACGAACTCGAACTCCGGGCGTTCGGTCATGGGTGCTTTCCCTTCGGCAGAACGAGCGGGGAAGCGGTCCCCGCACCGTCTTGCAATCCGCCCCTACCGCGCTGCGCCGCCGCAGTCACGGGAAGGACGGGAACCTGGTCGGCCCGCTTCACGCTGTCGGGCGGGGCCGTCCACTCACGGCCGCCACCCTCGGGCCAGAGAAACGCGACGGGCCGCTTACGGCGATCACCTGGCAGCTTGGCCGGGTCCTCCCAATCGGGGATCACGGCGCGCAGGATGCCGACCCTTCCGGCGCTGTCCTCGACCCGCTGCCCCACGTCGTCCAGCGTGATCATCCGTGGCCGTCCGGGTGCCGGGCCATGAGGACATTGCAGTCAGTCACGGTCGTCTGGTCGTTGCCGGCGCGGGCACGGTCCCGGACGTTGGCCAGCTCTCGGCAACCGGCGCAGCCGTCAACAGGTGCTGGCTCCAACTCCGTTTCCTTAAACGGGAGTTCAGCCGGATCACTGGGATACGTTCTCGGCTCGGCCATACCCGACCCCTTCGCGTCGTCCGTCTGACGACCACGCTAGGAACCGTGGAATCTCAACTCACAGCGGATTGCACGCGATTGCGCGGGGATTACACGAGAGAGTCACGCGCCTTGGCCAGCAGTGCACGGGCCTTGTCGCCGTAGACCGCCATGTCGGCCAGCGTGCCGAACGTGTCGGCGTAGGCCGCTACCTCGCTGGGCTGCGTGATCGTGAGGTAGCCGGATACAAGCTCAACGCTCACTTGCGCCTTGTCGTAGATCCAGAACCCTTCAACGGGCATACGCGCCCGTTCAAGCCGGGCGGGGACCACACCCAAGGTCACGTTGGGCAACTCGCCTTCAGCGAGGGAGCGCAGACGCTCAAGCTGTTCCGCTTGGGTGTCGACGTCGCCGTAGCCGTTCCTCAACACGGACTCTTCCACCAGGAACGCGAACCGGCGTTGCCCCTCGGTGAGCACCCGCTGTCGTTCCATGCGGACGGCCACAGCGTCGGCAACGTCATCGACTGGCACGCGGCGTCGCTGGACAGCGCGCAAGACAGCTTCGGTGTAGCCGTACGTCTGGATGAGGCCGGGCACGAGCCAAGAGGAGTAGGCCCGAAACCAGCGGGTGCGCTCGAACAGTTGCCACACGGACTCCTGCGCCCGTCGCAGCCCCGTGCGCTCCATCCGAAGCCAGGACACCCACATGCCCTCAACGGCCTGCAGAGAGGCGATCAAGTCCGCTGCCTGGTCCTCCACGCCGCAAGCTGCGCACCACGCGCGAATGTCGTCCTCGCTGGGCTGCGTCTTCGCCGTCGAGATCCGAGACACCTTGGACGGATGCCAGCCGCACAGCGCGGCAAGGTCTTTGCCCTCAAGCCCGGCATCCCTGATCAACTCCCGAAGGCGGTCGGCAAGGAGCTGCCGGGCTTGCTGGACGCTGGATGATGCTGACTGGGGCATGGATCACTGATCCGGCTTGTACTCCTCGTGAGGTGTGGCCCGATCCCACACCGACTCGAAGGCAGACGAGACCAGTTGGACCACTTCCGGTTCCGTCCGCCACTCGCGGTCAACGACTTCCCCGACGCCAGAGAAGTACGTGAACAACACCGCCTCGCTGTCGAACATCCACAGGTCAGTACCGGGCAGCGGGATGTCAGCGGCCTTGCGCCGGGGCAGCCAGCGGACAAGTTCCCCCGCTGCGACGTTGGCGAACGTCATGTCGTGCTCGTACCTGATGTACTCCGTGACCGGCTCAGAGACGATCCGGGCCCGCCGCATGACGACCCCGCGCGCTGTCGTCTCGTGCACTAGGTCACGCCAGGTACCCCACCAGTCCGGTAGCTTGGCCGGGTCGCTGTTGTACCTGTGGCCAGCGCTCCAGCGGGCAAACTCCGGATCGTCCGGCGTATAGCTGTCGCGCATCTCCAGGTGTACGGCGGAGTGCCGCGCCTTGGAGATCCCTTCACGTACGGGGTACTTCATCGTTGCCGTCCTCCGGTCGGGGGATGTACTTCAGCATCACAGCGGGGAGCCGAATGATCGTCTCGTGATCCGGCACGTCCGTGCTGTGGCCGGGGACAGAGCCGATCTCTTGGCACGCCATCACTTCCTCCTCGGTGGCCCGGTACGACTGGACCAGCAGATCCCCCGTGTCCTCGTCCAACCAGATGGTGGGCGAGTCGTCAACGGGCGTGTTCGGGATGATCCCGAGGAACCGCAGCTTCATGTGCGCGCTCTCCCTCTGCCGATCGGATTGCAGCCGATTGCTTGAGCCTCACCCGCTGGAGGCAGCCCGGCAAGACTGCCTGCCCGCACGGCACTTGTCCCAGGCGAGGAAGCGGCGACGGGGGCGGGGGTTCAGGATCGAAGGCGGCGGATCCCTTGCGAATCCCGGGGCGACCCTCGCAGTCGGCCGGGAAGTCACCGATTTTCGAAGCGCGCTCGGCGAGGCTGCGTCCATGGCGCAGAACCCGCACGGGTCGGGATCGGTCTTGCGATACCACCCGATTACCTCGGCGTCGTTCTGAGCCGGCCGAGGGAATGGAATTCGATTACCTGTGCCCACCCCCTAACGTTTAGGGGTGATCAGCGGCGCTGTGTGCCGAGTGCTGTTTCCGAGAGAGATCTTCGGCCCTCACTCCGCAGAGGTTCACCGCACACGAGGAGGCCACCGGAGCGGGGCGGCCCGGCGGTGAAGCCTTTCGGCCTCACCGCACGGAGCATTCCCAGCAGGGCACCGGCCTTCGCAGGGCCGTTCGTCCTCCGCCAGGCGTTTCAACGGCCCGGCGGCGGGTCTTGACGCGTCTCCGGCGACGTCTGTCCGGCCGCCGTCTCCAGGTCGTCGATGCTGCCGGACATGATCGTGCGGAGGTGTGCGGTGATCTGCTGGAGCGGCCAGTCCCACCAGGCCAGGGCAAGGAGGCGGTCGACGTCCGTATCGCTGTAGCGGCGGCGGACGAGACGGGCGGGGTTGCCGCCGACGACGCCGTAGTCGGGGACGTCGTCGACGACGACGGAGCCGGAGGCGACTATCGCTCCGTGGCCGATGCGGACACCGGGCATCACCGTGGCCCGGTAGCCGAGCCAGACGTCGTTGCCCACCACGGTGTCGCCCCGTCCGGGCAGCCCGGAGAGGAGGTCCATGTGGTCGCCCCAGGAGCCGCCCATGATGGGGAACGGGAACGTCGAGGGGCCGTCCATGCGGTGGTTGGCGCCGTTCATGATGAACCGCACGCCCTCCCCCAGCGCGCAGAACTTCCCGATGACCAGCTTCTCCGGCCCGTAGTGGTACAGCACGTTGCGGGTCTCGAAGGCGGTCGGATCGTCGGGGTCGTCGTAGTAGGAGAACTCCCCGACCTCGATCAGCGGCGAGGTGACCAGCGGCTTCAGCAGCACCACCCGCGGCTGTCCGGGCATCGGATGCACCACGGTCGGGTCGGCGGGAACGGGGGGCATGTCGGCGGGGACAGGTGGCATCGGGTATGGCTTCCTTCCTGACGAGGACGGGATGACCGCGGGGCCGGGGCTTCCCCCCGGCAGGGCGGCTGCGGACCTCAGGCGGGGGCCTCGGACTGCGGCCTCGGGCGGCGACTCTCGGGCGGCGACTCTCGGACTGCGGGCCCTCGGGCCGCAGGCTTCACCTCAGGCCGCGACCTCAAGGCCGAGCAGCCCTCACTGCGGACCTGAAGGCCGTGCCCCTCAAGCCGTGGCGCCGGATGTCGCGTTCGCCGGCAGGTCCAGGTGGGTGCCCTGCCAGCGCCGCCGCAGCCGGCGGTCGTGGCTGACGACGACGAGGGCGCCGTTGTAGCCGGCCAGCGCGGTTTCCAGCTCCTCGATGAGGGCGGGCGAGAGGTGGTTGGTGGGTTCGTCGAGCAGCAGGACGTCCGACGGCTCGCTGAGCAGGCGGGCCAGGGCGAGTCGCTGCAGCTGCCCGGTGGACAGCCGGCCGACCGGCACCGTGAGCTGGTCGCGGGCGAACAGGCCGAGGGACAGCAGCCGTTCGGCGTGCTCCGCGGCCTCCCCCGCCCGTCCGCGGGCGAAGGCGGCGAGCACGGTCTCGTCCGGTTCCCCGGGACGCGGCTCCTGGGGGAGGTGGCCGATCCTGCCGCGCCGGGTGACGCCCCCGCTGTCGGGGGCGACGTCCCCGGCCAGGACGCCGAGCAGGGTGCTCTTGCCGGCTCCGTTCGGCCCTGTGATCAGCAGGTGTTCGCCCGCCGTGACGGTGAGGTCCGTGCGGTCGAGCCGGTCGGTGACGGCGACGCCGGCCGCGTCGAGGACGGCACCCTGCAGGCGGCGGGCCCGCAGGACGGGGGTGAAGCGCAGCGGCTCCGGCGGGGGCGGGACCGGGTCGGCGAGGAGGCGGCGCAGCCGTTCCTCGGCGTTGCGCACCCGGCCGGCCAGCGACTGCTGCACGCGGCCGCCCGCCCGGTCGTAGGCCATCTTGTTGCCGTCCTTCATCGGGCGGCCGGGGGCCACCTGACGGGCGGTGGTCGCGGCGGTCTCGCGCAGCCGGTCGATGTCGGCCCGCCACTGGTCGTGTGCCTGGACCCAGCGCTGCCGGGCGGCCGCCTTCTCGGCGAGGTAGCCGGTGTAGCCGTTGCCGTACCGGACGACGCGGCGCCGGTCGGCGTCCACCTCCAGCAGGCCGGTGACGACCCGTTCGAGGAAGAGGCGGTCGTGGGAGACCGTCACCGTGGTGCCCCGCCGGGTGCGCAGGTGTTCCTCCAGCCAGTGCAGGGCGTCCCCGTCGAGGTGGTTGGTCGGCTCGTCCAGCAGCAGCACCTCCGGCGCGGCCGCCAGGACGGCCGCCAGCCGCAGCCGGACCTGTTCTCCGCCGGACAGACTGCCCGCGGTACGGTCACGGCCCACCAGCCCCAGGCCGAGGCCGTGCAGGGCACGTTCCACCCGGGCGTCGGCGTCGTAGCCGCCGCGCAGCTCGAAGACCGTCATCAGTTCGCCGTATTCGGGCAGACCGGACTCGTCACCCTCGGCCATCGCGGCTTCCAGACGGCGCATGCGCCGCTCGACGGCGCGCAGGTCGCCGAGGGCACGGTCGATGATCTGCTGGACGGTCACCCGGGGGTCCAGGCGCTCGTCCTGGACGAGGTAGCCGACGCCGCCGGCCGCCTGGACGACGATCTCGCCCTGATCGGGGCGTTCCCGCCCGGCGAGCAGGCGCAGCAGGGTGGTCTTGCCGGAACCGTTCTCACCGATGATCCCGGTGCGCTCGCCCGCGGGGAGCGAGCAGGTCACCGAGTCAAGGACGAGCCTTTCGTTGAAGGACTTGCTGACGGCGAGCGCGGTGATCTGTGCAGGCATGCAAAAACTCCGAAGCATTCGGGGACGAGGCGGCCGTCGAGGGCCGGATGGTCGGGCGAACGCTTCGAATGAGCATCGATCACTCCACTAGTGCGACAACTGATGCGTTAAGATGCTGCCACAACGCCGTCTCCTGAGCAATCGGATTTCCAGCGATGACTCCCGAAACCCCGGGCCCGGAAGACACCCGGCCGCCGCCGGCCCGCCGCAGGCCCGGCGGGCGCACCGCCCGCATCCGCACGCAGGTGCACGACGCGGTCCTCGCGGAGCTCGGTGAACACGGCTTCGACGGGCTCACCGTGGAAGCCGTGGCCGCCCGCGCGGGTGTGCACCGGACGACGGTGTACCGGCGCTGGAGGGACGTCGGCGGTCTGCTCGCCGACGTCCTCGACGCGGCGAGCGACGACGACTGGCAGCCGGCGGACACCGGCTCGCTGGAGGGCGACCTGACAGCGCTGAACCAGGAGATCCACACGGCCCTGACGGCTCAGCCGCCGATCGTCGCCGCGCTGATCGCCGCCTCGTTCCGCTCCGAGGAGGCCGCCCAGGCCCAACAGCGGCTCTGGGAGGACCGGTACACCCGCTGCGAGGTCACCGTCGACCGAGCCGTACGGCGCGGCGAACTCCCGCCGCGCACCGACGCCCGGCGCCTGCTCCTCGCCGCCACCGCGCCGCTGTACCACCAGTTGGTGCTCCTCCGGACGCCACCCGACCCGCACCTGCCGGGCCAGGCGGCCCGGACCGCCGCCCTCGCCGCGAGCGCCGGCGCCTTCGCCCTCGCCGAGCCTCCGGCGGCAGGTGGCGTCTGACGGCCCCTGTCGGCACGGCCGTCGCACCGCGCGCCGTCCGGGCACCCGTACCCGGCAGCCGAGACGGCCCCGGCTGCGGGTGCGCTGACGTCGGCGGCTACGGGGTGGGGCCCGGAGTGCGAGTGGACCCGGGCTACGGGGTGGTCCCGGAGTGCGAGTGGACCCGGGCTACGGGGTGGGCCCGGGCTGCGAGTGGTCCGGGCTGCGGGTCGGGCCGGCTACCCGTTCGCCCCCACCATGCGCAGCACCAGGGCTGCGTACAGGTCGCCGACCTCGTCGGGGGTGCGGCGGCCCTCGGTGTTGAACCAGCGGGCCACGTCGATGCAGAGCGACAGGACGGCGAGGGTGGTGCCCGGCACGTCGGGGACGTCGAAGTCACCGGTGTCGACGCCGGCCTCGATGATGGAGCGCACCGCGCCGTCGGTGCGCCGCCGCAGGGCGACGACCTCGGTGTAGTGCTCCTCGGAGAGCGCGCCCAGCTCGTACTGCACCACCCGGGCCGTCGTGTGGTGCTCGGCGTGCCAGCGGACGAAGGCGCGGACGGCCCGGGCCAGCCGGTCGGCCGGGGTGCCCGCGCTCTCCGCCGCGTCCCGGAGGATGCGCAGCGAGAGCTGGTGGCCGACCCGGCTGATCTGGAAGAGCAGCTCTTCCTTGGTCTTGTAGTGGATGTAGAGGGCGGCGGGGCTCATCCCGGCGCGGCCCGCGATGTCGCGGGTGGTGGTGGCGTGGTAGCCGCGTTCGGCGAAGGCCTCGACGGCGGCGATCACCAGCCGCCTGGCCGCGTCGGGGCTGATGTCCGCCCAGGCCCCGGTCTGCTGCTCCTCGCCGCCCATGGCACCCACGCCCCGTTTCTCCCGTCCTTCGGCGGTCCGTCCGCTGACAGGACGTACACCATACCCCGAAGGTGAGCAAGCGCTTAGGGGCCCCTGCGCCGTGCCCGCCGGGGGCGCCGGCCTGAGGGCGGTGGCCCGAGGGCGGGTGACCCGAAGCCGGGGACGGGAAGCGGCAGCCGTACGGGCACCGCGCCCTGCACCGTCTCCGCAGAGCACCGGTGGCGGATCACGGTGGCACCATGCCGAACTCACCGCCGTGCGATGGTGATCGGAGCCGGACGATATTCCGGTGCGCAGCGGCCCCGGCTGCGGCCATGCTGGCGATCATGACTGCGTATACCGATGATCCCGCCCGGCTCGGTCGGAGCCGGCTGCCCGACGGACGGATGCTCGGCTGGGCCGAGTGGGGTCCGGAGGACGGAACGCCCGTGGTGCTGTGTCCGGGTGCGGCGACGAGCCGGTGGCTCGGGCTCGGCGCGGGCGCGGCCGAGTCGCTGGGCGTGCGCCTGGTCTCGGTGGACCGCCCAGGGCTCGGCGCGTCGACCCCCGCGCCCGGCCGCTCCTTCGCCGGCTTCGCCTCCGACCTGCGGCAATTCGCCGTGGTGCGCGGGCTGGGGCGTCCGGCCGTCGTCGGGAACTCGCAGGGCGCGCCGTTCGCCCTCGCCTGTGCCGCGGCGGGCGTCGCGTCCGCGCTGGCCGTCGTCTCCGGCGCGGACGAGGTCGCCGCGCCGGGGTTCGCCCCGGTGCTGCCGGCGGAACTGCGGGACCTCGTGGAGCGGGTGGCGTGCGATCCGGCCGGTGCCGAGGAGTTCTTCGCGGGGTTCGGCGCGGAGGCGATGTGGGACATGGTCATGGCCGGGAGTCCGGAGTGCGATCTCGCCGTGTACCGGGATCCCGGCTTCGCGACGGCGTACCGCCGGGCCCTGGACGAGGCCTTCGCGCAGGGCGGGGCGGGCTACGCCCGGGACACGGTCCTGGCCATGGGGCGGTGGCCGTTCGCCCTCGAGGGCATCTCCGTCCCGGTCGACATCTGGTACGGCGAGCGGGACACCGGCCACTCCCCCGACGCCGGGGCACGGCTGGCCGCCCGTATCCCCGGCGCCCGGCGCCGGGTCGTTCCCGGGGCGGGCGGCGCGCTGCTGTGGACGCACGCCGAGCCGGTCCTCACCGCGCTCCTCGACCACGCCGTCGACGGCGCCGGGACGATGCCGGCGTGGCCGTGATGGACGTGGCCGTGATGGACGTGGCCGAGAAGCCGTTGTCGTACCGGCCATGAGGGCTGTCGACGGAACGAGAACCCTGGCCTGGTGTCGGTGGTGCGCTCGCCCCCCGGTGCGGCACCGCGCCGGTGTTCGCGTGACTGCGCACGCCGGTTGGCCGCTTCGGCGCTCAGTGACCGGGAGCAGCCCCTCGGTCGAGGATCGCGTCAGTCGAGGATCGCGGTGGCTTCGATCTCGACCAGATGGTCGGGGACGTCCAGTGCCGCGACACCCAGCAGCGTGGCCGGTGGGACCGGAGTGATCCCCAGCTTCGCGGCCGCCCGGGAGATCCCTTCCAGGAGCAGGGGCATCTTGTCGGGAGTCCAGTCAACGACGTACAAGGTCAGCTTCGCCACGTCGTCGAAGGAGCCGCCCACCTCGGCCAGCGCGGTCCCGATGCTGAGGTAGCAGTGCTCGACCTGCGCGGTGAGGTCGCCTTCGCCGACCGTGCCCCCTTCCGCGTCCCAGGCGACCTGCCCGGCGATGAAGACCAGTTTCGATCCTGATGCGATCGACACCTGCCGGTAGGCATCGATCGTGGGCAATCCGCTGGGGTTCACCAAGGTGATGGCCATACTGCCTGCCTCCTTGTCCTTGTCCGGTTGTCCTTGTCCGGGCGCCCGTGGGCACCCTCCACTGAACCGAGACACCCGTGGTCTCTTGTGGTTACTCAGGAACCGTAGGAGAGTGCTGCCTGACATGGAAGAACGCACTTTTCAGTGACAGGGGAACCTGATGGTGACCAAGCAGTTCAGGGGATCGCCCGAGGAAGCGGACCTGCGGCGCGCGGACTCCCTGGCGCGGGAGATCTTCTCGGACATCGCCAACAAGTGGGCGTTCCTGATCATCGAGACTCTCGGGGAGCGCACCCTGCGCTTCAGCGAGCTGCGCGACGAGGTCGAGGGCATCAGCCACAAGATGCTCACCCAGAACCTGCGCATGCTGGAGCACAACGGCCTGGTCGAGCGAAGGGTGCACCCCACCGTGCCGCCGCGGGTCGAGTACACCCTCACCGAGCCGGGCCGAGCCCTGCGGGCAACGGTCGACGGAATGTGCGAATGGACCCACCGGTACCTCGGTGACATCGAAGCAGCCCGCCGCCGCTTCGACATCTGACGTCCGACTGCCCGAACTGCCCCGCTCCTGCATGGTCGTCACCGGGAGGGCAGACGTCAGATGACGCGGAGCGGCGGACCGGCGACAAAGGCCGTCACCGGCCCCTGGTGGCCGCCCCCTGCGTCAGCTCAGCGGATCGGACAGCTCCGCTCGCACCGCCTCCAGGCGCGAGCTGCCGGTCAACTCCTCGATCAGCGGCGCCGGTCCGCCGACATAGGTGGAGTCGAGGTCGACGTCGGTGGCGACGCACCACGCCCGGTCGCGCGGCCACCACAGGTTCGGCGACTGGGGCAGCAAGCAGCCCGCCTCGCGGTCCCCCAGATCCGTCGCGGCCTCGACCGGGCCCTCGTACAGCAGGTAGGCGCGCCCGCTGAGGTGCACCCGGGGGCCGTCGGCGGTGAGCCAGCCCCAGCCGTCCCAGAGGCCCAGGTAGCAGGATTCCGGCGTGGTGGTGTGGGCGCTCAGTACGTCGCACAGGACGGGCAGGAGTTCCGCCTCGAACGATCCCTGCCACGGCTCCGCGCCCCCGGCGCCGACGGCGATGTCCGCGAACCGGACGCGGGAGTGCAGGGGGCGGCCGGCGCGCTCGGCGGCCTCGGCCCACCGCAGGAACGTGCCGCCGGACGCCTCGACCGGGTGCAACACCCGCGCATACGCGGCGAATCCGGTCGGCAGCAGCGCATGGACTCCGGCGTCGAAGTCGCCGGTCCGCGATTCGATCCAGCGAGCCGGAGCGAGATCCGAGACCGCGCGCAGCCGCGGCCCCTGGTCCGCTGATGCCATGGGTCGCCTCTTCCTGTCGGGGTCGGAAGACCACCAGTGTGC
Source organism: Streptomyces sp. NPDC002055 (assembly GCF_040296705.1). NCBI lineage: Bacteria > Bacillati > Actinomycetota > Actinomycetes > Kitasatosporales > Streptomycetaceae > Streptomyces > Streptomyces sp. NPDC002055. The sequence goes on along the minus strand of NZ_JBEOXS010000012.1, from coordinate 105,306 downwards.
GCCCGCCGCGGCCGGCGAGCGGTGTCGCAAGCGGCCGCCTTTGATGTCGACCTGTCCGGTGTCGAGGCGGCGGGCGAAGGCGAGCGCCTCCTCGTCGTCCGACCGGACCGCGCCCGCGCCCGCGAGGCCGTACACCGTGCCGTTGGCAATCCGCGGGGCCTCGTCCGGCCCTCACACCGTCCGGTCGGCCCCCGCGGAACCCGGCCGGCGCTCGCCCCGGGACACGGTCTCCCGCCCGAGGCCTGGCGCGGTCCGGCCGGCCGGTTCCCGCTCCGGGCCCGGGTCCGCGTCCGGGTCCGCGTCCGGCGCGGGAGGCGGCGGGGCCGGGCCGCCCGGACGCGCCGCGGCCCCCGCCGCGACGAGGAGCAGCAGGCCGAGGGTGACGAACGGGGCGGCCGTACCGGCGATTCCGGCCAGCAGCCCCGCCCCGGCGGGCGCGGCGACCTGGCCGAGCCGGTTGCCGGTCAGCCGGAGGGCGAGCGCGGTGGAGCGGGATCCGGCGGGAACGGCCCGGACCACCGTGGTCATCGACAGCGGCTGCCCGACGCCGAGACAGAAGCCGAGGGCGACCAGCACCCCGGCCAGCACCGGGACGGGCAGCGGCACGGCGATGCCGCCGCAGAGCAGCGCGGCCAGCAGGCAGCTCCCGGCCAGCAGGGCGGTGCGGCCGACGAGCCGGATCATCGGGGTCATGACGAGGCGGCAGGCGATCGTCGCCGCGGCGCGCAGGCTGAGCAGCACTCCGATGGTGGCGGGTGCGATGCCGCGGTGTTCGCCGATGACGGGGAGGTAGGCGGTGAGGATGTCGGTCGCGGAGAGCACGGCGAGGCTGGTGAAGATCCCGGCGGGGACACCGCGGGTGCGCAGGATGCGGTGGACGGGCACCCGGCCGGCGGCGGCTTCGCCCGGCGCCCGGTCCCGGCGCCCCGTGCGGTGTTCGATCCGCCAGAGCGAGGTGACGGAGACCGCGGCGACCGCGGCGGCGACGAGCAGGGCGGTGGCGCTGGTGGGTCCCATCCGTCCGCTGTGCTCGGAGACCAGGAAGCCCGCCGCGACCGGGCCGACGAGCTGGCCGAACGAGGCGCCGATGGTGAAGTGCCCGAAGTTCCGGTCCTGTTCGGCCGGTCCGCTCTGCCGGGCGACGATGCTCTGGGCGCCGATGACGAAGCAGAGGTGGCCCAGTCCCATCACCCCGCTCCAGGCGGCCACGGCGGCCAGCGACCCGGCGGTGCCGCTGAGCGCGCAGCCCGCCGCGATGAGCGCGACGCCGGCGGGCAGCAGCGGGGCGCAGCGGCCGTGGTCGGTCCTGCGCCCCAGCGGGACCGCGGCGAACAGCGGCAGCAGGGCGTAGACCCCGGCGATGACGCCGACGGCGCGGGCGTCGGCGCCCAGTGCGAGGGCCCGGTAGGAGACGGCGGGCCGCGCCATGGACACCGCCCCCTGCGCGAAGGAGAAGGCGATGACCAGGCGCAGCAGCCAGCCCCTGCCGGGCCCCGTATCCGGGAGTGCCATCAGATGATGCCGAAGAGCAGTCCGGCGGCGAGGACCACCAGCGAGGTGAGCGCCGCCCACTTCACGGTGAACCGGGTGTGGTCGCCGAACTCCACCTTGGCCATGCCGACCAGGACGTAGACGGCCGGGACGAGGGGGCTGGACATGTGGAGGGCCTGGCCGACGAGCGAGGCGCGGGCGATCTCGACGGGGGCCACGCCGTGGGCGGCGCCGGCCTCGGCGAGGATCGGCACGATGCCGAAGTAGAAGCCGTCGTTGGACATGAAGTAGGTGAACGGAATGCTCAACAGGCCGGTGACCAGGCCCATGTGCGGGCCCATGCCGTCGGGGATCGCGTCGACGACCGCCCGCGCCATGTGCTCGACCATGCCGGTGCCGGTGAGGACGCCGGTGAACACGGCGGCGGCGAAGACCATGCCGGAGACGTTGAGGACGTTCTCCGCGTGGGCGGCGATCCGGGCCTTCTGGTCGGGCATGTGGGGGAAGTTGACGGTCAGCGCGATGGCCGCGCCCAGCAGGAACAGCACCGGGATGGGCAGCGTCTGCAGGATGAGCAGGGCGAGCAGGGCGACCGTCAGGGCGGCGTTGAACCAGTAGAGCTTGGGGCGGAGCGTGGCGCGCTGCGGGTCGAGGACGGCGTCCGTGGGGGCGTCGTCGTGGTCGGCGTCGGTGCCGCCGGCCGTTCCGGCTCCGCCGGTGCCGCGCTGCGCGGGCGCCCCGGTGCCGTCCCCTCCGGCGGCGGCACCGGCACCCGGGCCGGCTCCGGCGCCGACGAGCACGGGCTCGCCCTGCTCCGCCGTCTCCTGCTCGGCGGCCTTCTCGGTCACCCGGCCGGGGGCCTCCTCGGCCGGCCCGTCGAGGGTGAGCAGGCCGAGGCGCTTCCGCTCGCGCAGCCCGAGGACGTAGGCGAGGACGAACACGCAGACCAGCCCGACGCCGAGGGCGGGGATCATCGGGACGAAGATGTCGCCGGCGTCCAGCTTGAGCGCGGTGGCGGCGCGGGCGGTGGGGCCGCCCCACGGCACGGTGTTCATGACGCCGTTCGCGGTCGCGGCGACACCGGTCATCACGACGAGGCTCATCTTCAGCCGCCGGTAGAGCGGCAGCATCGCCGACACCGTGATCATGAAGGTGGTGGAGCCGTCGCCGTCCAGCGAGACGACCGCGGCGAGCACGGCGGTGCCGACGACGATCCGCATCGGATCGGCCTTGCAGAACCGCAGGATGACCCGGACGACGGGGTCGAACAGCCCGACGTCGATCATCACGCCGAAGTAGACGATGGCGAACATCAGCATCGCGGCCGTGGGCGCGAGGTCGCCGATGCCCTTGAGCACGTAGTCCCCGAGATGGGCGCCCTGCCCGACGAGGACGCAGAACAGTGCCGGAATGAGGACCAGCGCTGCCATCGGGGACATCTTCTTGGTCATGATCAGCGTCAGGAACGCCGCGATCATGACGAATCCGAGGATTGTCAGCATGGGGTGGACACCAATCGTTCGCCCGTGAACTCCACCGGGGGCGAGCAGTCCCGGCAGCCGCCGGTGGCGGTCCGGACGACCGTAGGGGGCCGAACTCCGCGTGAACAAGACCTTGACGCGTGAGCAATAAGCGCAAAAGACCAGGTCAACGCGGTACCCTTGGAGGTTCAGCGCACCGGGGCCACCTGCACGGGGAAGCCGTTGAGGACGGCGGTGCCGGAGAGCGGATCGAGCAGGCTGCCGTCGAGGAGCTGGTTCACATTGGCTCCGGCGTCGGCCGAGGCGACACGGAGCCGGGTGCCGGGCCGGTCGTGGCCCCAGCCGTGCGGCAGGCTGACGACTCCGGCGCGGACGGCGTCGGTCACCTCGACGGGCACCCGGAGCCCGCCGCCGTCCGCCGTCACCTCGGCTTCCGCGCCGTGCACCAGACCGAGCCGGCCGGCGTCCTCCGGGTGGACCTGGAGGGTGCAGCGGTTGCTGCCGCCGGTGAGCGCGGGCAGGTTGTGCATCCAGCTGTTGTTGGACCGCAGATGGCGGCGGCCGACGAGGACGAGTCCGGCGGGGCGGCCGGTCAGGGCGCGGCGGAGCCGGGGCAGGTCGGCGGCGACCGGCTCCGGGCACAGTTCGATCTTTCCGCTGCGGGTCCGCAGGAGCTCCGGGAGGCGCGGCGCGAGCGGACCGAGGTCGATGCCGTGCGGATGGGCGAGGAGCACCTCCAGGCCGAGGCCGCCGGGCGCCTGCTCCGGTCCGGCGGCGCCCGGCGCGCCGAACCCGTCGCCGTACGGGCCGAGCCGGAGCATCAGGTCCAGCCGCCGCTCGGCGCCGGTGCGGCCGTGGAGCTGCCCGGCCAGGCCGGCCGGATCCCGGCCGTGGACGGGTGAGTGCGGGTCGGCGACGGCCTTGGCGAGGGCGGTGTCGATGGCCAGGGTGTCGACGGCCGACGGGTCGGCCCCGTGCATCCCGCTGACGCACAGCACGAGCCTGGCGAGGATCTCGCATTCGTCGGGCCGGCCGTCGGGCAGCGGCAGCACCTCACGGGTGTAGCGGACCTGGTTGCGGACGGCGAACCCGTTGAACGCGAAGTCGTGGTGGGCGCTCTGCGCGGGCCTCGGCGGGGGCAGCACCACCTGGGCGTGCCGGGAGGTCTCGTTCAGGTACGGGTCGACGGCGACCATGAAGTCCAGGCCGGCCAGGGCCCGGTCGAGGCGGTCGCCGTCGGGCGCGGACAGCACGGGGTTGGCGGCGACGGCGAGCACGGCGCGGACCCGCCCGTCCCCGGGAGTGTCGATCTCCTCGGCCAGGGCGGCGAGCGGGAATTCGCCCTTGACCTCCGGATGGCCGCTGACCCGGCTGTGCCGGCGCCCGAGGTCGAAGCCCTTGCCGGGACCGGCGGGCCGGGGCGCGCGGGCCGTGGCGGCGAGCGGGAACATCGCGCCGCCGGGCCGGTCGAGGTTTCCGGTCAGGGTGTTGAGCACGTCGACCAGCCAGTTGGCGAGGGTGCCGAACTCGACGGTCGAGCTGCCGACCCGCCCGTAGACGGCCGCGGTGGGGGCGGCGGCCAGCTCCCGGGCGATGGCCCGGATCTCCGCGGCGGGGACGTCGCAGGCCCCCGCGACCGCCTCGGGCGTGAAGTCGGCGCTCCGGGCGCGGACTTCGGCGACCCCGTCGACCCGGTCCGCGAGCACGCCCGGGTCGACCAGGTCCTCGGCGAACAGCACCTGGACGAGCGCGGCGAGGAGCAGCGCGTCCGCCCCGGGGCGGATGGCCACATGCCGGTCGGCGAGCCGGGCGGTGCGGGTGCGGCGCGGGTCGATCACGGTGAGCGTGCCGCCGCGGCGGCGCAGCGCCTTGAGCCGGCCGGGGAAGTCGGGGGCGGTGCACAGACTGCCGTTGGAGTCCAAGGGGTTGGCCCCGATGAGCAGCAGGTGGGCGGTGCGGTCGAGGTCCGGCACGGGTATGGCGAACGGGTCCCCGAAGAGCAGCCCGGAGGAGACGTGCTTGGGCATCTGGTCGACGGTGCTGGCGGTGTAGAGGTTGCGGGTGCGCAGGGCCCCGAGCAGCAGCGGCGGGTAGAGCGCGCCGGCCATGGTGTGGACGTTCGGGTTGCCGAGGACGACGGCGACGGCGTCCGGGCCGTGGGCGTCGATCACCGGCCGCAGCCCCTCCGCGACCGCGTCGAACGCCTCCTCCCAACTCGTCTCCCGCAGCTCTCCGTCACGCCGTACGAGCGGCCGGGACAGCCGGTCGGGGTCGCCGTCGAGCTCGCCGAAGGCGGCTCCCTTGGGGCAGATGAAGCCGGCGCTGAACACGTCGTCGCGGTCGCCGCGGGCCCCGGTGACCCTGTCCCCGTCGACGGTGAGGGTGAGGCCGCAGGTGGCCTCGCACAACGGGCAGATACGCAGGGCGGTACGGCTCATTCGGTCCCTCCCGGGGCACGGCTGCGGCGGCGCGGCACGACGCTCCGACCATACCGACCGGTACGCATGCGAGGGGAGCCCCGGACGTCGGTCCGTCCGTCGCGACAGGTGGCCGAGAGCGGCCCATCCCCCTACAACTCGGGTACCACCCACGGCTGTTGTGTCATCCCCAGGGTGGACAGAGGTGCAGCCCCGGCGAGGGATCCGCATGCGGGGTCAGTCCCTGAAAGATCTCTCCTGTCCGAAATTTACGACCGGAAGGATCGATATCGTGCGCAGACGACGTCTCGCGCCCCTGGTGGCCGTGAGTGTCACGGCGACGCTGGCTCCCGCGCTCGCCACCGCCACGGCCACCGCCGCTCCGGCCGCCACCCCGTCGACCGCCTCCTCGTCCGCCGCCAAGGGCGCGCTGGACCGGTACGTGCAGCAGAAGCCTCGGTGGAAGCGGTGCAGTGCCGACGCTCCGGCGACCTTCCAGTGCGCCACGATCAAGGTCCCGCTGGACTACCGGGCTCCTGAGGGCAAGCGGATGGATCTGGCCATATCCCGGATCAAGAGCACCGCGCCCGGCAAGCGGCACGGCGTCCTGCTCTCCAACCCCGGCGGCCCGGGGGGACCGGGGCTCTTCATGCCGCTGAGCATGAAGGAGTCGCTCCCCCGGTCCGGCCGGCAGAAGTACGACCTCATCGGCTTCGACCCGCGCGGTGTGGGACGCAGCAGCCCCGTCTCCTGCGGTCTGAAGCCGAAGGAGGAGAACTGGCTGCGGCCGTACAAGGCGAAGACGTTCGACAAGGACGTCGCCTGGGCACGCACGGTCGCGAAGAAGTGCCGGAACAAGGCGGGCGGCACGCTCCGGCACATCACCACGCGCAACACCGCGCGCGACATGGATCTGCTCCGGGCGGTCCTCGGCGAGAAGAAGATCTCGTACGTGGGTTACTCGTACGGCACCTACCTGGGCGCCGTCTACACTCAGCTCTTCCCGCGCCGGGCCGACCGGTTCGTGCTGGACAGCGCGGTCGATCCGGCGCGCGCCTGGCGAGGCATGATGCAGTGGTGGGCGGAGGGCGCCGAGCCCGCGTTCGACCGGTGGAGCGAGTGGACCGCCGAGCGTTCCCGGAAGTACGGCCTCGGTGACACCCCGAAGAAGGTCGAGCGGACCTTCTGGGACCTGGTCGCGCAGGCCGACGTCAAGCCCATCGAGGTGGACGGGCAGCCGACCACCGGTGATGACATCCGGAGCGGCTTCCGCGTTGCGGTCTTCAGCCCGAAGGTGGCCGCCGAGGGGCTCGTGGAGCTGAAGAAGGCCGCGGACGGCAGGCCCGCCTCCGCGAAGAAGCTCGCGGTGTTCACCGGGTCCGGGGGAACCGGGACGGCGGGTGCCGCCGCCGATGCCGCGGAGGGGCCGTCCGACAACACGACGGCGAGCCTCATGGCCGTGGTGTGCGGCGACAACTCGGCCGCGTGGTCCCGCGATCCCGAGAGCTACCGGCGGGACGCCATCGAGGACAAGGGCCGCTACCCGCTCTACGGTGACTTCGCGTCCAGCATCAAGCCCTGTGCGTTCTGGGGCAAGTCCGTGGAACCGGCGACCGAGGTGAGCAACCGGGCCGGCACCCTGATCGTCCAGAACGAGTGGGACAGCCAGACCCCGCTGCCCAGCGCTCAGGCCCTGCACGCCGACCTGAAGGGCTCGAAGATGCTCACCGTCCTCGGCGGTGAGGGCCACGGCGTCTACCCGAACGGCAACGCGTGCACGGACGGCACGGTCAACCGCTACCTGCTCACCGGCAAGCTCCCGGCGAAGGACGTGACCTGCAAGGCGACGGCCGATTCGAACGCGGAGGCACGGAAGAACCGGAAGCGGGACGCGCTCCCCGGGTCCCCGATCCCGGGGCGTGCCCCGGACCGCTTCTGAGCCCGGCCGCACGGGCCTTGCCGCACTGTTCCCTTGCGGTATGACCTCGTGACGATGGGGCGGGACCTCCAGGCGGGGGCCCGCCCCATCATGCGCCGTCGGCTCGCGCGTCGTCGGACCATCCGCCGTCCGCTCGCGCGTCGTCGGCGGGCGACGCAGTCGGAGGAACGCGGCGGGGTGGGGGGCGGACCGGCCCTCCTCAGTCGAGAAGGCGCGCCAGATAGGCCCGCACCAGCTCCTTGGTCTCGGCGATGATCGCTCGGTCACCGGACGGCTCGGTACGGAAGGCGAGTTGCAGCAGCGCGTCGGCGGCTTCGACCGCGACCAGGAACGTACGGCGCAGCTCGGCGTCGGGCTGCCGGCCCAGCCGTCCCGCGAGCAGATCGCACAGCCGGTCGGCGACGAGGTGGTTGGCAGGGTCGGGAATTCCGGCGGCGGGCACCGGCACCGCGAAGTCGATGTGCGAGAAGCCTGCTATGTCCCGCCGCATCCCGATATAGACATCGATGACCACATCGAGCGCGCGACGCCAGTCGAGCGGGTCGGCCGCGCCGAGCCCCTCGTTGACCCGCGCGATGTAGACCTCGAGATTGCGGTGGGCGAGGGCGTCGGCCAGCGCGCGCTTGTTGCTGAAGAAGCGGTAGACGGAGCCGATCGGGACCCCGGCGCGGAGCGCCACGACGCGGGTGGTCAGCTCCTCGTAGCCGACCTCGTCCAGGACCTCGGCACAGGCGTCGAGGATCCGTTCGAGGCGTTCGGCGCTGCGCTGCTGCACGGGCATGCAGCGCAGGGTGGGGCGGGACTGCTGGTCGCTGGACGTGGGCACGGGGTCCATCATGCCTTCCCCTCTCCGGCGCTCGGGACCGGGTGTGGTCCGGCGGGGCACGACGGGCGGCCGGCCACGGTACGCAGGCCATTCGTCCGCGGCGATCGGAGGGGGCGGTCAGGCGATGAGCAGCCCGATGCCCCCGAGGGTGAACACGATCATCAGCACGAGGATCGGGAGCTGACCGGCGACGGCACGTGCCGCGGGGAAGAGCCGTACGGCCCGGTCGTGGGCGGCGACGACCCCGAGGACGTGGCCGGTGACGACGGCCGTGACCTGGAGTGCGGCGAGGGCACCCGGCCCGAGCGGCGGCGCCGGGCCGTCCGCGGGGCGACCGCCGGCCGCCAGGAGCAGGGTGCGCGGTCCTTCGGTGAGCAGCAGCGTGCAGTAGTGGGCGATCAGATAGCCCGCGGCGATCGGCAGCAGCACGTGGACGAAGGCCGTGAACGGCCGGGGCACCGGGCCGGAGATGAGGCGGACGACGCCCGCGCAGACGGTGTGCAGCACCCCGACCAGGGCGACGGCTCCGAGGAGGCCCAGGGTGGCGGTGGGGGTCCGGCCCAGCGGCGAGGTCTGGACCGTGTCGATCCAGGAGGGCGCGTCGGAGAAGCCGTCGTAGGCGGTGCTGCCGAGCATCACACAGACCGTGGCGACCAGTCCGGGCACGGCGGGGGTCGCGTCCAGCCCGTCGAACGGGTTCCGCAGGACGAGCCGTCCGTCCGCCCGGCGGCCGACCGGGGCGAGCCGTCCGAGCAGCGCCGAGTAGACCTCGAAGGCGTCGCACCGGTCGAACCACCCGCGCCCGCAGAGGCCGGCGCCCGCCAGCTGGACGAGGGCGTAGCCGGTGAGGAAGGCGAGGAGGGCACCGGCCGACGCGGGCTCGGGCGAGGCGAGTTCGAGCCAGGTGTAGGCGAGCAGGCCGGCGGCGGCCGGCCAGTGGCCGAGGCGGCCGGGCAGCGGAACGGGGCCGGTGGCGGGGTCGCGGCGCAGGGCGCGGCAGAGCCCGGTGTGCAGGGCGCGCAGCGGGTTGAGCAGCCGCCACACCGGGCCGAACAGCAGCGAGGCCGGGACGAGCCCCACCCAGAACAGGACGTGGACGGCGCCGGGTGCCGGGTTGCGGTCGGGATCGTCGGGCCCGGCCAGCAGGAACAGGCAGACGGCCGAGCCCGCGAGGAGGCCGAGGCCCCGGAGTGCGGTGCGCAGGGCGGGCGCGTCGGCGGCCCGCCGGACCGCGGCGGGAAGCGGACGGCCTCCGTCGGCGCCGCGGAACCGGGAGTCGGACCAGAGCAGCCCCAGGGCGAGGAACGACACGAACAGGGCGGCGAACGCTCCGGCGTAGGCGTGGAACGGCGAGATCGGCAGGTCGTGCGAGGAGCCGACGCCGTGCGCGAGGGGGCGGATCACCGGACGGCGAGCTGGGCCAGCAGCAGCCCGGATCCATGGGTTTCCACCTCGAACAGCCCGGTGCGGTCCAGGACGACGGTGAGCGTGGTGGTCCGCCCGGCCCGCAGCGCGGCGGACCGGTCGATGCCGTGGACGTGCAGCTCGTCGTCGGTGTCACTGGTGACGCGCAGGGCGATCCGCCGGCCCTTGCGCAGCTCGATCCGGCCGGGGCGGGGGGTGACCCGGCCGTCGGCGATCCGGACAGTGATCGTCCGGTCGGCGCGCGGCCGTCCCTGCCCGGTGGCCGGGGGTGCGCCGCCCGGTCCCCCGCCCGCGTCGCCACTGCCCGAGGAGGGCCGGCCGGATTCCGGCGGATGGTGGTGGCCGTGGCCCTGGGAGGGAGCGCCGTGCCCGCTGCCCGCGGCGGTGGCCGTGAGCCGGGCGGCGCCCTGGACGGGGCGGCCGCGCACCGCCCACGCCGTGTGGTCGTCGGCGTAGAGCCGGGCGGTGAGCGTGTGGCGGCCGGCCGGGACACCGGCGGCGGGCAGGTGGTGCCAACGGCCGTAGACCCGGGCCAGCTTGCGCCCGTCGAGCAGGAGATGGGCGTGGCCGCCGCCGGGTACGGCGGCGCCGCCGACGCTGTCCGGGGTGAAGCGGAAGCGGCGGACGTCCAGCCGGACGTTCCAGCCGTCCTCCGCGTCGGGCCGGACGGTCACGGTGACGGCCGGCGCGCCGCGCGCGGGAACCTCCCGCAGCCGGTGCCCGTCGCCGTCGTCGGCGGTGAGCAGCCGGCCGGCCGGCCCGTCGGCGACGTCGTGCCGGGTGCCGGGCTTGTGATGGGTGGTGGGCCGCTCGGCACAGCCGGCGGCGCCCAGCGCGAGGATCAGTGCGAGGGCCAGCGCGACGGCAGCGGACCGGGCCGGCCGCCCCGCGCGGTACCGCGGGCGGGTTCGGCGTGCCCGGCTCCCCGGCCCCGTCATGCCGCGGCTCCCGCCGGGTCCGCGGACCGTTCGTCCGTCCGCCGTGGCGCCGGACCGGTGCTCCGTGCCGAGGCCACGACGGCCCAGAGCACCCACACCACCCCGAGCAGGCCGCGCAGCCAGGCGGGGCTCAACGGCAGCCAGGGGACCAGCAGTACGGCCTTGTCGAAGGCGTCCAGCAGCGTCAGCGCTCCGAGCACCACGGTGCTCCAGCCGAACGCGGGCCGCCGCCCGCGCAGCGCGAGCCCGACGACGACCCACCACACCCCGGTGCACAGCAGGGCCAGTGGCGGTACGGCGGTCGGCGCCAGCGAGACGGTCGCGCCGGCCACGTCGAGGGCCAGCCCGGCCGCGCCCAGCGCCGTGGCGGCCGTGGCCCAGCGGTGGTGCCGCAGCCGGCGCCACCAGAGCACCCCGCCGACCAGGGCGAGGACGGTGGCGACGGCCAGCGCGAGCTGCACCTCGATCCGCTCGGCGCCGCGCGCCCCGTACCAGTCGCAGCCCGCGGGCAGCCGCCGGGCGCCCACGTCGTAGTCGGCGCAGACCAGCAGTTGGGCGATCTTCACCGGCTCGGCGAGCAAGCGGTGGGAGCCGCCGGAGACGTCCCCCGGCGTCCGTCCGCACACCGGCAGGGTGCGCGGGCTGCTGGCGCCGGTGTCCGACTGCCAGCAGTTGTCCCGGCCCTGGCCGTCCCACCACACATCGGTGTGGTTGGGCCGGTGCTCGCCGCCGCGGGTCAGGCCCAGCCGGTTGCCGGCGTACCGGTTGTGGTGCGAGGTGTCGGTCTGTTTCGACCACGCCTCCTCGCCGCGGATCCAGGCGGGCACGGCGTTCAGGTAGAAGCCGGTCCGGTGGTGCCCGTAGACCCAGTTGTCCTCGAAGACGTTCCAGTTGCCCCCGGCCGTGATGACGCCGGTGCCGGGCGGCATGGAGATCTGCGGGCAGACGACCCCGCGCTCGTAGCCGCGCTCGGCGGAGGGCCGGGCGCAGGTCCCGTCGGCGACGTAGGGATAGTAGTCCTGGTTGTTGTCGTGGATGAGGTTGCGCTCGAACCGGGCGTGGTTCTGCGGGAGTCCGGGGTGCCCGGGGAAGGCGCTGTCCATGGAGGCGCCGCCCATGTTGTGGTCGAACTCGTTGTCGTGCGCCCAGACCGAGTCCCCGGCCGTGCCCGAGTAGCCGACCATGTTGTGGTGGCTGCGGCAGCCCCGGATCTCGATGGAGTAGCGGGGTACGGCGTAGCCGCGGCCGTCGTTGATGTCGGAGGCGCTGCCGGGGTAGATGCCGGAGTCGCCGTTGCCGTAGGACTCGCAGTTCTTGTACAGCCCGTGGTCGCTGGCGAAGGTGAGGAAGCCGTACTCGTCGTTCCAGCGGGTGAGCACGTCGTCGATGACGAAGCCGTCGGCGGCCAGCACGTAGAGGGAGTTGAACGTGGTGCGCTGGGCGGTGAAGTTGCGGAAGTAGACGCCGTCGGAGCCGTCCGCCCGGATCGCGTTGAGCTTGCGGTACCCGGCGTCGACGACCACGTCGCGCGGCCCGGCGCCGGTGCCCTCGATCTGCAGGTTCTTCTTGCCGAGGACGGCGACCAGGTTCTGGTTGTGCGGGCACTGCCGCTGCTGGGCGTAGGAGAGGATCTGGTAGCCGAGGGCGGCCTGGCGCGCGGTGAGCCGGGCGCAGGCGCCGGTGGGCGCGGGCTGGGAGGGCTCCTCCTCGTAGCGGCCGGGCAGGACGGCGATGTTCATGCCCGGCCGGTCCACGGCGTCGACCGCGGCCTGAAGGTGCCGGAAGCCGTCCTTCCGGCACCGTTCGTACAGCTGGAGGTTGCGGCGGCGCAGGTCCTCGGGGAAGCCCGCGACCCGGCGCTCGAATTCGCGCCCGCCGGTCTTGCACACCAGCAGGTCCGGCTCGCCCTTCCGGTACGCCGGGACGCTGCCGGTGCCGTCGGGGAAGCGGACCTCGCGCTCCTCGTGCGCCTCCGCGGCGGGCGCAGTCACCAGCAGCGCGGCCAGCACGACCAGCAGAGCAGCCACTTTTCGTGTCCATGCCGAAGAGGCCATGCGCGAAAAGTAGAGCAGGGCTCACGTATTGGGAAGACCCATGAAGCCCCTCAAGGCCCATGAAGCCCCTGAAGAGCCATGACCCGAGGAGCCAGGAAGGGCGCCGGCGGGGCCGGGACGTCATTGACGGACCCCCGACGGCATTCCTATGGTCTCCCATAGGATTCCTTGAGCGGCGGGAGCACGCGATGAGCAACAGCGGCGACATCGAGCAGGCGAGGAAGGCGGCCGAGGGACTGGCCCACTCCCCCGGCTTCGGCAATGAGCACAGCTCGGAGGCGATTCCCGGCGCGCTGCCACTCGGCCGCAACTCTCCGCAGCGCGCCCCGCTGGGCCTCTACGCGGAGCAGCTCAGCGGCTCCGCCTTCACCGAGCCACGCGCGCGCAACCGCCGCTCCTGGCTGTACCGCATCCGCCCGTCGGCCGCGCACCCGGCGTTCGTCCGCACCGACAACGGCGCCCTGCGCAGCGCCCCGTTCACCGAGGCGGTCCCGGACCCGAACCGGCTGCGCTGGAACCCGCTGCCCGGGCCGGACGGCCCGGTGGACTTCGTCGGCGGCCTGTGGACCCTCGGCGGCAACGGCGACGCCCAGCAGCGCACCGGCATGGCGATCCACCTCTACCACGCCACCGCCTCGATGACCGACCGGGTGTTCTCGGACGCCGACGGCGAGCTGCTGATCGTCCCCGAGCGCGGCGGGCTGCTGCTGCGCACGGAGTTCGGCCTGCTGCGGGCCGAACCGGGGCACATGGCGCTGATCCCCCGCGGGGTGCGGTTCCGCGTCGAGCTCCTCGACGCGAGCGCCCGGGGCTATGTGTGCGAGAACTACGGGCAGCCGTTCGTCCTGCCCGACCTGGGGCCCATCGGCGCCAACGGGCTGGCCAACGCCCGCGACTTCCTCGCGCCGGTGGCGGCGTACGAGGACCGCGAGGGCCCCGTCGAGGTGATCAACAAGTTCTGCGGCAACCTCTGGACCGCCACCTACGACCACTCCCCGCTGGACGTCGTCGCCTGGCACGGCAACCACGTGCCGTACGTCTACGACCTGCGCCGCTTCAACGTCCTGGGCAGCATCAGCTACGACCACCCGGACCCGTCGATCTTCACCGTGCTCACCTCGCCGTCGGACACCCCCGGCCTCGCCGGTGTCGACTTCGTGGTGTTCGCACCGCGCTGGCTGGTGGGCGAGGACACGTTCCGGCCGCCGTACTTCCACCGCAATGTGATGAGCGAGTACATGGGCCTCATCGAGGGCGCGTACGACGCCAAGGCGGAGGGGTTCGTGCCGGGCGGCGGCTCGCTGCACAACATGATGTCGGCGCACGGTCCCGACCGGGAGACCTTCGACCGGGCGAGCGCCGCCGAGCTGCGGCCGCAGAAGATCGACGACGGACTGGCCTTCATGTTCGAGACCCGCTGGCCGGTGACCGCCACCCGCCAGGCAGCGGAGGCCGGACACCTGCAGCGCGGCTACGACGACGTGTGGCAGGGTCTGGAGGCGAACTTCCGCCCCGGGGACCGTCCCTAGGGACCGTAGTCGGATCGGGCAGGATCCGGGACCGGTGCCAGGCACCGCGCGCCCTGCCCGACCCGATGACAGCCCCCGGAGGCACCGCGGACCGGCCCCGGCACCCCGCCCCGGTCCGGTCCCCCGGAGCCGCGGCCGCACCCGACACCGGTGCCCGCGGCCCCCGGCCCAGCCGTCATCGCCCCGGAGCCGCACCGTGACCACCTTCGCCCCCGACTCCCTCGTACTGAACCGCAAGCTGCCGCTGTGGTACCAGGTCTCGCAGTCCCTGCGGGCCTCGATACTGGGCCGCCGCCCACAGGAGCCGCTGCGGCTGCCGACCGAGGACCGGCTTGCGGAGCACTACGGGGTCAGCGTGCTCACCATGCGCCAGGCCCTCAAGGAGCTGGAGGCGGAGGGGCTGATCAGCCGGCACCGGCGGCGCGGGACGTTCATCGAGCCGTCCGCACAGCGCGGCGCCCCGGTCCGGCTGCTCGGCTCGGTGGACGCGATCGTGGCCCAGCAGTCGGGCGAGCGGGCCACGGTCCTGAGCCACGGGACGGTGCCCGTCCCGGCCGAACTGGCGGAGCACTTCCCCGGTCTGGACGAGGTGGTGGAGTACCGGCGGCTGCGCTGCGAGGAGAGCAGCGGCGAACCGACCAACTGGGCCGAGAACGCGGTGCGGCCCGAGCTCGCCGAGCGGATCGACCTCGCCGATCTGACGCGCCTGCCGATGACGAAGGTGCTGCGGGACGCGGTCGGGGTGCGGATCAGCCGGATCACGGACACCGTCGAGGCCCGGCTCGCCGACCCGGAGACCGCCCGGCTGCTGAACGTGCCGCTGCTCAGCCCGATCCTGCACTACACGGGCGTGACGTACGACGATTCCGGCCGGGTGGTCGACGTGGCGCGGATCCGCTACCGCGGGGACCGCTTCTCCTTCACGGTGACCCTGGAGGCATGAGGGCGTCCGCTGTCGTGCCGACGACAGGACGGGACGGTGGCCGACCGGCGACGCGGGAGGCGGACGGGGCCAGGGGCGCCGGGCGGAGACATGGCGGAGTCGAAGCCCGACCGCGTACCGCGGTCCCGGCCGCAGGCGCCCGCGGCGCCCTCGGTCCGGTGACCCCGGCGGCAAGCGGGTCCCCCGCGCGGGCCGCGTGGGTACCATGCGGGCGGACGGACGGACGTTCCGCGATGTCCATCGCGCCGGGGAGGGCCGCTGCGTGACGGCGAAACCAGCCGAGGAGCGGCCGGCCCCCGGGGCCGCGCCGCCGGCCGGCGCCCCGCTGCTCGCGGACCTGATGCCCTGGTCCGTGGCGCCGCTGCGGGCGGGCCGGGCCTGGCCGCTCGCCCCGGACGCCGCGTCCCTGCGCGCCCGCTGGGACGCCCTGGTGCGGTGCGAATCGGCCGAGGAGCGCGCCGCCCTGTTCCAGCCCTCGCGGATCCGCGGACTGCACACCGCGGTGCCCCAGCTGCCCGGCCACGACGCCCCGACGGCACCGCTCGCCGCGGAGCGCGGCCCGTGTCCCGAGCCGGTGCGGGTCCTGCACGGCCCGTTCGACCAGCAGTGGCTGATCCCCGACCACCGGCTGATCGACGCGGCCCGGCCGGAGCTGTGGCGAGTGGCCGGCCCCGGGCAGACCTTCGTGGTGGAACAGGCACGCGGCCCGGTACCCGCCGCCCGCGCGGCGGAGGGCCGGGCCCCGCTCCGTGACCCGGACCCGGCCGGACCGGCCGTGGTGTGCTCCGCGCTGCTCCCGGACGGGCACGCGCCGGCCGGCCGCCCCGGGCGGATCCGTCCGCTCTTCCGGCGGCCCGGCGGCCGGGAGCCCAACCTGGCGCCCGGCCTGCTCGACCGGCTCACCGATCTGCTCGGCCGGGCCGTCTCCGCCGAGGACTTCCTCGCCTGGACCACCGCCGCCGCGGCGCACGGCGCGGGCGGCTGCGCGGTGCCGCTCCCGCTCTCCCCCGCCGTCTGGGACACCGGAGTGGCCCTCGGCCGCCGGATGCTGTGGCTGTACACGCACGGCGCGCGCTGCGGCCGGTCGCCGGAGGACCGCCCCAAGCTGCCCGGCGGGCGCCGCCCGTACGTCCGGGCCGCCCTCCCGTCGAACCTCCGCGCGCTGTCCGGCGCGCTGCGCTACGACGCCGACGAGGAGACCCTGCACCTGGGCGAGGGCCGGATCGCGCCGGTGCCCGCGGGAGCCTGGGAGTTCCGGGCCGCGGGGGTCCGCGTGCTGGAGCACTGGGTCGATCTCCGCTCGGCCCCGGCACCGGCCGGTCCCCTGGACGCGATCCGGCCGGCCCTCTGGCCGCGGGAGTGGACCTCCGACCTGCTGGAACTGATCACCGTGCTCGCCCTGCTGGCCGAACTCCGGCCGCAACAGCGGGAGTTGGCCGCACGCCTCAGCGAGGGGCAGCAGCTCACCGCCGACGAGCTGCGCACGGCCGGTGTACTGCCCGCCCCGGCCGCGGCCCGCCACCCGGCCTCGGTGCTGGACCACCACGAGGAAGGCCCGAACGGCCAGTTCGCCCTGCTCTGAGCCGGTGCGGCGCCACGGCGGCGGACCGACGGGAGTGATCCCTCATGACCGGGGCGGGCAGCCGGGCCTGCCGGCGACAGTGGCCCGGACCGCGGGCGGGAGCGGGCTCGGGCACAGCGCACCGACGGCGCAGCCGGCCCGGACACCCGCCCCCTCACGGCGCCCCGCGCGCGGGACCTACTTCTCGAGCGGCTTCAGACAGCGCGTGATCTGCGGCACGCCCCTGCGGAGCTCCTGGTACCGGCTGGTGCCGGCCGGGCAGGTGTCCACGCCCTCGGTCTCCACCACCGTGAACTCGGCCTCGACGCTCCCGCACTCGACGAGCTCGATCACGGGCTTGCCCTCGGTGCCCTTGTTCTGCACGCAGTCGCCCGGCTCGGCCGAGACAGCGGCCTTCTCCGCGCCCTTGGCGACGGTCCGTCCGTGCTTGTTCTTGGTGAGGGTGTTGCCCTTGCTGTTGTAGCTCCAGACGGCGGCGATGCCGAGGGCGACGACCACCGCGAAAATCTTGACCTTGAGGCTGCTCCCGGGCCGCCGCGGCGGGCGCGGTGCGGGACCGGGCATCATCTGCGGCCCGCCGTAGGGCGCCTGCCCCGGGTGGGGCTGCTGACCGTAGGGCCCCTGCTGCGGCGGTGCGCCGTACGGCGGCTGCTGCGGCTGGCCGTACGGGTGGTAGCCGCCGGGCGGCTGAGGCGTAGACATACGAGTCCCCCATGAATGACAGTGCGGTGATGTCACGTCAAGATCGACGTGGAGCCGACAAGTTAGCGCCCGGGCGCCGGAACCCCGAGCCCGGGGGCCACCGCTGTCCGTGTGCGTCGCCATACGCCCGCGATGTCCCCCGCCGGCCCACCCGGTCCGGGCCCGGACTCCTCACCTCACCGTCCGGCGAGGACGCTCAGTCGAGACAGAACTCGTTGCCCTCGATGTCCTGCATCACGAGACACGACTCGTTCTCCTCGTCGGCAAGCAGGAGTCGCAGACGTGTCGCGCCGAGCGGGAGCAGCCGTGCGCACTCGGCTTCGAGCGCGGCCAAGCGCTCTTCCCCTACGAGTCCGGTGCCGACCCGCACGCAGAGATGCAGCCGATTCTTGACGACCTTGCCTTCGGGAACGCGCTGGAAGAACAGCCGCGGGCCCACACCTGAGGGATCCATGCAGGCGAACGCCGAACCCTGACGCTCAGGCGGCAGCGAGCGGTCGAAATCGTTCCACGTGGCGAACCCCTCCGGTGGCGGCGGTACGGCGTACCCCAGCACCTCGCACCAAAAGCGAGCGACGCGCTCGGGTTCCGCGCAGTCGAAGGTGACTTGGACCTGCTTGACCGATGTCATCGGCGGACCATAGCAGGGAGACCCTGGCGCTCACCTCTGCATTATGAGGAGCGGAAGACGCTTCCCGGGTGAGGACCGGAATCGCCGCCGCACCGAGCCATGGCAGCCCTTGGGAAGTGATCACCGCCACGCGCCACGGCCCCTCCGGCACCGATGACAAACTCCCTGCCGGCGCGATAGGACCGGATCCATGAACGACTCCGCACAGCCGCAGCCCCTGCCGCTCGACGGCATCACCGTCGTCGCGGTCGAACAGGCCGTCTCCGCGCCCTTCGCCACCCGGCAGCTCGCCGACCTGGGCGCCCGGGTGATCAAGGTCGAGCGGCCGGACGGCGGCGACTTCGCCCGCGCCTACGACACCGCGGTGCACGGCCTGGCCTCGCACTTCGTCTGGGCCAACCGCGGCAAGGAGTCGATCGCGCTGGACCTCAAGGAGCCGCGGGGCCGGGAGATCCTGGAGCGACTGCTGGCGGACGCGGACGTCTTCGTCCAGAACCTCGCCCAGGGCGCGGCGGACCGGCTGGGGCTGGACGCCGCGGCACTCTGCGCGCGCCACCCCCGGCTGGTGGCCGTGGACATCTCCGGTTACGGCCCGGACGGCCCGTACGCCCACAAGCGGGCCTACGACATGCTCGTGCAGTGCGAGGCCGGGCTGGTATCGGTGACCGGCACACCGGAGCAGCCGGTGAAGGCGGGCATCCCCGCGGCCGACATCGCCGCCGCGATGTACGCCTTCTCCGGGGTGCTCGCGGCGCTGCTGCGGCGCGGTGTCACCGGCCGCGGCGGCCCGGTCGAGGTGTCGATGTTCGACGCACTGGCCGAGTGGATGGGACACCCGCTGTACTTCGGGATGTACGGAGGCGAGCCTCCGGCGCGCACCGGGGTCGCGCACGCCGTCATCGCCCCGTACAACGCCTATCCAACGGCCGACGGGCCGCTGGTCCTGCTGTCGGTGCAGAACGACCGGGAGTGGCGGCGGCTCGCGGAACAGGTGCTGGAGCGGCCCGAACTGGCCGAGGACCCGGACCACGCCACCAATGTGGCCCGGACCCGGAACCGTACGAAGACCGACGCGGCCGTCACGGAGGCGCTCAGCGGCATGACGGCCGACGAGGCGGTGGAGCGCCTGGAGCGGGCGGGCATCGCCTGCGCCCGGCTCAACGGGGTGGCCGAGCTGGCCGCCCACCCCCAACTGGCGGCCCGGGAGCGGTGGCAGGAGGCCGGCTCACCGGCGGGCCCGCTGCGCACGCTGCTCCCGCCCATCACCCTGCCCGGCGGGCAGGCACCGCCCAGGGGAGCCGTACCGGCCCTGGGGGAACACACCGGAGCGCTGCTGCATGCCCTGGGGATGACGGACGAGCAGGTCGCCGCACTGCGGCGGGACGGTGTGGTGGCCTAGCTCGACTCTACGTGCCGCCCGTGCGAAGTCTCGGGCTGCCGTATCCACGCGGCCAGGAGCCGAAGCGCCTCTTCGGAGCTGGAGCCTGCCTCGGCGGTGTAGACGCTCAGCCGCTGGTCCGGGTCGGCGGGCAGGGTGAGGGACTCGTAATGGAGGGTGAGCGGGCCGACGATCGGGTGGTGGAAGTGTTTGCTGCCATGGGTGTGCCGATACACGTTCTGGTCGGCCCACCAGCGGTGGAAGTCCTCATCCTTGATCGAGAGTTCGCCGACGAGTTCGGCCAGTAGCGGATCATGGGGATGGCGTCCGGCGTCGCGACGGAGCGAGGCGACGATGTCCTGGGCGTGGGTGTCCCAGTGGGCATAAAGCGAACGGGCGGTCTCGTCGCAGAACATGAACCGCACCAGGTTCCGCTCGCGGTGCGGCAGCGCGTCGAAGTCGGTGAGCAGCGCACGTGCCATCCGGTTGGACGCAAGGACGTCCAGTCGCCGCCCCAGTACCAGGGCGGGGGTGTGCTCGAGGGTCCGGAGCAGGTCGCGCAGTCCCGGGCGGACCGGCTGTGGACGCGTTGCCGTGCGGCGGGTCCTGCCTGCGGCGGGCTTGGCGAGCTGGAACAGATGGGTGCGTTCGACGGGATCGAGGCGTAGCGCGCGGGAGATGGCGTCGAGCACGGTCTCGGAGACGTTCAGTCGGCGTCCGCGTTCCAGGCGTACGTAGTAGTCGACGCTCACGCCCGCCAGTTGCGCGATCTCTTCGCGGCGCAGTCCCGGCACTCGCCGAGAACCGCCGTCGTCGGACAGGCCCGCCTGGCGCGGGGTGATCCGTGCCCGCCGGGAGCGGAGGAACTCACCGAGGGCTGTGTTGCGGTCCATGCCGTTCACGATAGGGCCCAAGATCGCCCCGACGGCCCGCGAAAGGGGGACTGGCAGTCCCCCGGTCCGGCTGTCCCCGGGGCGAAGCGGACCCCCCGGAAGCCGGTCAGCAGCCGATTCCGGTGCTGAAGTGAAACGTGTCGAGACCGACGGGGCCCAACCGCCCCGGTCGGCCTCTGTTCGCATCGTACGAAGGGAACTCCTGTGTCGGACACCAAGACATTCCTGATCACCGGCGTCAGCACCGGCCTGGGCCGCGCACTCGCGCATGCGGCGTTGGGCGCGGGCCACCGGGTGGTGGGCACGGTGCGCACGCCCGCCGACGCACGGGCCTTTGAGGCGCTCGCCGGCGACGCGCACGCCCGCATCCTGGACGTGACCGACCATGACGCGGTGGACACGGTCGTGGACGGGACCGAGCGCGACCTGGGCCCGGTCGACGTACTCGTCGCCAACGCCGGGTACGGCCATGACGGCCTCTTCGAGGAGTCGTCGATGGATGACCTTCGCCGTCAGTTCGAGGTGAACGTCTACGGAACCGTGGCGGTGATCAAGGCCATGCTGCCGCACATGCGGGAGCGCCGTTCCGGCCACGTCATCGCCGTCACCTCGATGGGCGGGCTGATCACCATGCCGGGCCTCAGCTTCTACCACGGCAGTAAGTTCGCGGTGGAGGGCATCCTCGAAACGCTCGGCAAGGAGGTCGCCGGTTTCGGCATCCATGTCACCGCTGTCGAGCCGGGCAGTTTCCGGACCGACTGGGCCGGCCGCTCGATGATCCGCGCACCCCGTGTGATCGCCGACTACGACGAGCTGTTCGAGCCGCTGCGCGCCCGGCGCATCCACGGCAGCGGGCACCAGCCGGGCGACCCGGACAAGGCCGCGGCCGCGGTGCTGCGCATTGTGGCGGCCGACCAGCCGCCGACGCGCCTGCTGCTCGGCACCGACGCGCTTCGGCTCGTCCAGGCCGGACGCGACGCCTTCGAGCGGGACATGCTGGAATGGGCCGAACTGTCGGCCTCCACCGACTTCGACGACGTCAGCCGGTCCGCCTGACGTCACTCGCTGTCGGGCGCTGTCGGGCCCCAGCGCGGGGCCTCGACTGCGGCTGTCATCACCGAGTCGGCCCGCTCTCGGTCCACCACACAGCCGGACCTGCTCATAGCCGTTCACGCCACCCAGCGCCTCCTGGCAACCGGGGGAGGTCAAGGCTCAAGCCAGGCGTCGTCCGACCTGTGGCGTCGTCCGCCCTGAGGGCAGGGATGGTGGTGGGCCGATGCGTGCGATCGCACGGCGGAGGGTTGGGGGTACCTCCCGGGCCGCCGGGCCCAGGGGGGAGAGAGGAGCGCAGCGGGCCGCGCCGACGGCCGACAACGTGGCGTGGGGCACCCCCTGCCCGAAGGGCTGTGAGGGAGTGCGTGCCGGCACACCGCCGCCCGGGGCGGGTGTGCCGGACAGGGCCTGAGACCGTGCGCCTGGTCGGGTGGGCGGGCCGGGTCAGCCGTGGTTGCCGAAGAGCGAGCGGCGGAGCCGTCGCAGCGGGGCGAAGAGCGAGACCCGGGAGACCCGTGCCCCCCTGCTCGACACCGCCCGCACGTCACGGGACGTTATCTCCCGCATCAGCAGAGTGGCCTCCTCCGCCTCGCACGACGGCACGGCAGGACCGGCCAGCACGGCGAGATGGCGGTCGAGGCGCGTACTGGACGCGCTGCTTCCGCAGCTGATGGCAGGGACTCGAGCCCTGCTGCGCATTGCTATCTGTTCCATGAGACTCCCCACCCAAACGAGGGCACCCGACCCGGGCAGGTTAACCCTACCGTCCCGTCACGTCACCCGCGCATCCGCGGGGCCCCGATTCACCTTCCCGGCAAGGGTGTTGACATTCGGAGTGAACTGCGGTGCATCGGGGGCGCGTTGATCGATGGGGGTCTCGGGCGGTGCCGGCCCGCCTCGGGGGCGCACCGATGGCGCACGCTCCGGCCGCCCGCGCCGGTGGCGACTCCGAGAGAGCAGGCACGTGGGCGAGGAAGCGGGGTGAGCGAGGCGAGGCAGGCGAGGAAGCGGGGTGGGCGAGGAGGCCCCGGGGAGGGGCCTCCTCCTCCGTGGGGGTGGCGGCCGGCTGTCAGGCCGCCGAGGAGAAGACGGGGAGATAGCCACCGGACTGTCCGGCGGCCTTGGGGTGGTAGGAGTTGTCGATCGGCAGGGTGACGCTGTGGATCCAGCTGTCGCTGGAGCAGATCTCGTGGCCGGTGAAGGTCCCGGTCACGTCGCCGAAGGTGAAGCCGTGGTCGGCGGCGCGCTTGGCGGTGGCGGCGTTGAGGGCGTCGGAGGCGGCGTTGAGGGCGGACCGTTCGTTCTCACTGAGGCCCGCGATGCAGCTTCCGTTGATCTTGTAAAGCCGCGGGTAGCCGAGGACGACGACCCGGGCGGCGGGGGCCTTGCTGCGGATGGCGGAGTAGACCTGGTCGAGCTTGCCGGGCAGCGTGGTGGCGACGTACTGACGCGCCTGCTGCACCCGTTGCAGACAGGTGCTCTCGGAGTTGAGGACACAGGTGGTCATGACGTCGGCGAATCCGGCGTCGTTGCCGCCGACGCTGATGCTGACCAGCCCGGTGGCGGAGTTGAGCGGGGCGAGCTGGCCGGAGAGGACGTCACCGGTCCGCGCGCCCGAACAGGCGGTGAAGGAGAAGGACGCGGGCGCGTGGGCCGCTGCCCAGAGGGCGGGATAGGACTTGGTGCTGCGCTTGCAGTTGCCGCTGGAGCTGTCGTAACTCCCGGCGCCGACGCCGGAGGAGTACGAGTCACCGAGGGCCACGTAGCGGGGGGCGGCCTGTTCGGCGGAGTACGCCGCGCCCGCCCCGGCAAGGGCGAACGCGGCACTGAGGAGGATTGCGGACGATACGCCCGCAGACCGGGACAGTTTCATGGAACCTCCCTTAGCAGGAGCTCTGCCACATCTGTCGTAGCAGCGCCCAGGCGACTCCGGAAGTGTCCATGCCAAACAAAGGTTCGGACCTTCTGCGCGGTGGGCTGCGCGTGACGCCCCCGCCCGCTCCGCCCCTGTCCCAGCCGTCTCCTCGCGGACCCGGCACACCGTCAGCGGACAGCGAGCGGGGTCGACCGCAGGGGCCGACCCCCGGGTGGGGGCGTCGTTGCCAGCACCCCGGGCGACGGCGTAAGGGGCCGCGCGGGCGCAGTCGGCCCGTACCGCGAGCGCCCCGCGCCCCGCGGCCCCCGGCCCCCGGCCCCACGACGGTGACGCCCGGTCAGCACCGGCCGACCCCGGTCGGCACCGATCGGCACCGATCGGCGCAACCCTGCGCCCCGGTCTCCGGCGGCACGGCCGGGCATCCGGGAAACCTGCGTGCACCGGCGGCGCCCGTGCCGGATCATGGGCGTGACACGCGCCGGACCACCGCCCGCGCCCCTCGACCGAGCCGGAGGACACCCTGCCGACCGACGCCCCACCGCCCCGGGCCGAGCCCGCCGCGGCGCACGACGCCCTGCCGATCCGGCTGACGATGGACGACAGCGACTCCCCATCGGATGTCGTGGACGCGCTGTTCCTCGGCCGGTTCGCCAACGGTGAGCAGCCGTACTCCCGCAGCACCTCGATCGACCGGGTCAAGTCCGGGGCGACCCTGCTGCCCGAGGCCGCCACCGTGCTGCGCTCCGCGCGCGACGACGACCGCGGCGCGCTGCTGGCCGAGGGCGAGGGCTGGACGCTGCTGGTGTCCCGGTGGAACCGCGGCGCCGACGTCACGGTGACGGCGGTCGACGACGCACTGGCCGAGGAGGTGCTCCGCCAGAGCGTCGACGGCGCGGAGGACGAGCCGGAGCCGCAGCCGGAAAACGTGACGATGGGCTTCTGGTACGTGTCGCCTCGGCGCGGCCCCTACCGGACGACCCGGCAGATCTCCGCCGGGACGTGGGAGGAGATCCGGCCGAACTACACGGCACCGGTCGCCGACGCGATGGACCGGCTGATGAAGGTCACCCCGGACGACATCTCGGGCCGTCTCCTGCTGCTGCACGGCCCGCCCGGCACGGGCAAGACCTCCGCCCTGCGGACCCTGGCACGCTCCTGGCGCGACTGGTGCCAGGTCGACTGCGTCCTGGACCCGGAGCGGCTGTTCAACGACGTCGGCTATCTGATGGACATCGCGATCGGCGAGGACGAGGGCACGGCGAAGGGCCGTTGGCGGCTGCTGCTCCTCGAGGACTGCGACGAGCTCATCCGCGGCGAGGCCCGGCACACCGCGGGCCAGGCCCTCTCCCGGCTGCTGAACCTCACCGACGGACTGCTCGGACAGGGGCGCAACGTCCTGGTGGGCGTCACCACCAACGAGGACCTCGAACGGCTCCACCCGGCCGTGGTCCGGCCGGGCCGGTGTCTGGCCCGGATCGAGGTGGGGTCGCTGACCCGCGGCGAGGCGGTGAGTTGGCTCGGCACGGAACAGGGTGTCGGACGGGACGGCGCGACGCTGGCGGAGCTGTTCGCCCTGCGGCGCGGCACCGGCCCGGCCTCCGTCCTCCCCCACCCGGCCACCGGATCGGACGCGGGGCTCTACCTCTGAACTTCCGGCCGTGGGGGGGGACCGGGCCGGCCGCCGGGGGCGCGCCCGGCCGCCCCGGCCCCCGCCCCCGCGCCCCACCCCCCGCCCTGGTCCCGGGCGTGGCGCAACCACGGGACGACGACGGGCGCGTGCCCCCCCCCCCCCCCCCGGCCGGTGCACAGCAATGGCTCCGGCTCCGGCTCCGGCTCCGGCTCCGGCTCCGGCTCCGGCTCCGGCAAGGCGTATTTCCGGCCTCCCCCGGCCTGTCTCCCGCCGGGCCTGCGGGGCCTGCGGGGCCTGCGGGTGCTCATATGCCTACCGGTGCTCGCGGGCCCACCCGCGCTCCGGGCCCATCGGAACCTGCCGGGGTGCGCCGGGTGCGCCGGGGTGCGCCGGGCCGTCACCCCGCGTTCACGGCCGGTCGGTGCCGTAGGCGGCGCGCAGGGCGTCCTCGACGGCCGCGAGTGCCGCGGCGTGGTCCAGGCCCAGACGGTGGACCCGCCCGGCGTAGGCCGAGGCGGCCGAGGCGGCTTCCCGCTCGGCGGCCTCCCCCGCGGCGGCGACGAACGTCCCGTTGCGGCCGCGGGTCTCGATCACCCCGTCCGACTCCAGCGCGCGGTACGCCTTGGCGACGGTGTTGGCCGCCAGCCCCAGCTCCTCGGCGAGCCCCCGGACCGTCGGGAGCTTGTACCCGACCGGCAGCGCGCCCGAGCGTGCCTGGTCCGCGATCTGGGCGCGGACCTGTTCGTAGGGTGCCTCGGGGGAGTCGCCGGTGACGGTGACCTTCAAGCTCACGGGGTGACTCCTCACAATGCGCTGAGCTGTTCGGCACCATCGTCTCGCACACCCGGGCCGGCGTCCCGGCGTGTCGTACGAAACACCCCACTCATCCGAAACACCCCATGGGCCACCCCGGTTCCGCTCCCACCCCGGTTCCACTCCCGCACCCATCCGGGAGACAACCCGGGGGCGAGGCCTACGTGGAGGGGAGGTCCGTCGTGGGCGGCAGCGTCACGGCGCGGTCGGGCAGCTCCGGGTCGTACGCGACGGGGTCGCCCGCCCGGTGCCAGTGCAGCACGAAGCGGTCTCCCGCCCGGTAGGCGTCCAGCCCCGCCCTGCAGTACGCGACCATGTCGTCCGGGAGGGCGTCCAGCGGGAACCAGTCGAGCTGCGAGCACTTCTCGGGCTCGCGGTTGACCGGCTCACCGCCCGCCCCGTAGGTGACCTCGAAGAACCAACCGGTGCGCGGCCGTGCGTCGGCCCGCGGCGCGCGGTGCTGCATCACGAGGGCCACCCGCAGGTCCTCGGGGCGAAGGTCGAGGCCGGTCTCCTCGCGCGCCTCGCGGATCATCGCCTCCCGGACGTCCTCGCCGTCCTCCACATGTCCGGAGGGCGCGTGCCACAGACCGTCGGCATAACCGGTGTTGGCACGGCGGCTGAGCAGGACCTGCCCCTCTCTGCGCAGCACGAGGTGCACGTCCACCACCTCGGTGTGCCGCCGCGGCGGGGCCGGGTGGACCACCATGGCGTACCGCTCGTCGGTGACCGGCCGGCCCCAGAGGGCCGGATCGGTGGACAGCCGCTCGGTGTGCACCCGGGCCGCCCAGGGGGCCACCGCCGCGGAGAGTTCACCGAGCGGCACCCCCGCCGGATCGATGTCGCCCCAGACCCCCTCGATCAGCACGAGCCGCCCGCCGGGGCGCAGCAGGCCCGCCCAGTGACGCAGCACTGCGGCCCGGTCGGGCAGCATCCACACCAGATGGCGGGCGAGAACGACATCGAACCGCCGCTCCCCCACCGGAGGTTCGGCCGCGTCCCCGACGAGGACCTGCGCGCCGGTCCCGGCGAGCTTGGACCGTGCCTGCTCCGCCATGCGCGGGGAGAGGTCGACCGCGGTGACCCGGTGGCCCCGCGCGGCCGCGAGCAGGGAGAGGCTGCCGGTCCCGCAGCCGATGTCGAGGACGTCGGACGGGCCGTCGGGCAGCCAGTCGTCCAGCCGCGCCGCCCAGGCGGCCCGTACGGCGGGATCGCGCAGCCCGTGGTCCGGTTCGTCGTCGAACGCCGCCGCGGCGGAGTCCCAGTACTCGGCTGCCGAGGCCGTCCGGGCACCCGGATCCGGCGATGGCATCAGGGGTGCCGGCGTCCGTGGGTTCGTCGAATCCGCCGAATCCGCCGAATCCATCGAGCCCGCCGGACTCTGCGGACTCCGGCAACTCATCGGACTGTGCCGGCTCGGCTTGCTCTGGGGGCTCGGCCGACTCTCGGGGCTCTGGGGGCTCTGGGGGCTCTGAGGGCTCTGAGGGCTCTGAGGGCTCTCGGGGCTCTGCCTGCTCGGCTGACTCTGCGGAATCCTGGGGTTCTTCGAGGTCTCGGAGTGCACATCGGGATCGTCGCACCGCCCACTGACAACGGCCGCGCGTCTCCCTGAACGGTGCCTCCCGGAGGGGAGTTCCAGCGCCCGGCATCCGTCAGGAGCGGGCGTGGTGCGCGCCGAGTTCCCGGTACCGCCTCCGGCGGGCGGTGAGCCGGGCGTCGGGCTCCTGGCCGCGCAGGGCGGCGAGTTCCTCGCCCAGCACGGCTCCCAGCCGCGCGAGGAACGCGGCCGGCTCGTCCGCGGCGTCAGGCGTTGCTCCGCCCGCCGCGCCGCCGTCCGCCGCGCCGCCGTCCGGCGCCTCCTCGACGATGCGGTCCACGATGCCCTGGTCGAGCAGGTCGGCGGAGCGCACGCCCTGGCGGGCGGCGACCTCGTACGCCCGTTCCGTGGTGCGGTACAGAATCGCGGAGGCGCCCTCGGGCGGCAGCGGGGAGAGCCAGGCGTGGCGTGCGGCGAGCACCCGGTCCGCGGGCAGCAGCGCGAGCGCGCCACCGCCGGCGCCCTGCCCGAGCAGCAGACACAGCGTCGGCGCGGGCAGCGTGACGAGGTCCGCGAGGCAGCGCGCTATCTCACCGGCGAGCCCGCCTTCCTCGGCTTCCCGGGACAGTGCGGCACCCGCGGTGTCCACCACGGTGAGCAGCGGAACGCCGAGTTCGGCGGCGATCCGCATCCCGCGGCGGGCCGCGCGCAGTCCGGCGGGGCCGAGCGGTGACGCCGCCTCGCCCTGCCGGTCGTGTCCGAGGACCATGCACGGCGTTCCGCCGATCCGGGCGAGGGCGAGCAGCAGTCCGGGGTCGTGTTCCCCCGCTCCCGTGCCGCTCATCGGGGTGACGTCGCGGCCGACGGCCTTCAGCAGCGCGCGGACGCCGGGCCGTTCGGGACGCCGGGAGCGCCGGATGGAGTCGGCGGTCGCCTGCGCATTCCCGGGCCCGGCCCCGGACCCGTCCCCATCTCCCGAACCACTCCCGCCCCGGCCGTCCGCCCCGGGCTCCCGTGCACCGGCCTCCCGCGCACCGACGTTCCGGGCGGCGACGTTCCGGGCGGCGACGTTCCGGGCGGCAGCGTTCCGGGCGGCAGCGTTCCGGGCGGGCGCGGCACCCCCCTCGTCCTGCCGCGGCGCGCGGCCGTCCCGCGCCGCCACCCCGCCGCCCTGCTCCGTTGATTCGCTGCGCGGTCCGGAGTCACCGTGCGGTCCGACCTCGCCATGCGATCCGGTGTCGCTGTGCCGTCCGACCTCGACGCCGCGGAGGACGGCGAGGGCGTGCGCCGCGGCCTCGGGCAGGTGTTCCGCGGGGAGGACCGCGTCCACCAGCCCGTGCGCCAGGAGGTTCTCGGCGGTCTGGACGCCGGGCGGGAACTCCTCGCCGTACAGCGCCTCGTGGACCCGGGGACCCAGAAAGCCGATGAGGGCACCCGGTTCGGCGGACGTGACATGCCCGAGGGAACCCCAGGAGGCGAACACTCCGCCCGTCGTCGGATGCCGCAGATGGACCAGGTAGGGCAGCCCGGCCGCCTTGTGCTCCGCGATGGCGGCGGTGACCTTCACCATCTGGACGAAGGCGATGGTGCCCTCCTGCATCCGCGTACCGCCGGAGGCGGGTGCGGCGAGCAGCGGCAGCCGTTCCGCGGTGGCCCGTTCGACCGCCCGGACCAGCCGTTCCCCCGCCGCGACCCCGATCGACCCGGCCAGGAAGCGGAATTCGCAGGCCACCACGGCCACCCGGTGCCCGCGTATCGCGCCCTCGCCGGTGACGACCGACTCGTCGAGACCGGTGCGCTCGCGGGCCCGCTCCAGATCGGCACGGTAGTCGAGGTCCTCGGTGGTGACCGCGACCGGCTCGTCCCAGCCACGCCAGGTTCCGGGGTCGACGACGGCGGCGATCAGGTCCAGGGCCGGGGTGCGGGGGCTCGGTCGCGTCATGGGGGCCACCCTGCCACGATCACCCGCCCGCCCGGCGGGACGCAATCCCCCCTCGTGGACCGGCTCCCACCGGCGAGGACACCGGGCAGCGCGGCAGAACGCAGCGCTACACACTTTCCACTTTGGAAAGTAGATGCCACTATGGAAAGCGCTTAGACGGAGACCGATGCCGACGAAACAGGGGGACGACCATGTCCGGAGCGGTGGAGGCCGGCGCGGCACTGGAAAGTGCCGCACGGATGGAGCGGGCCGCGCGGGCCCACAGCGGCTGGTACGCGACCTATCTGTGGGTGTTCGCGGGGTGGCAGTTGATCTTCGTACCCACCCTGTTCCTGTGGCGTGGGCCGGTGGGAGCCCTGACCTGCAGCGGGGCGAGCGCCGCGCTCGTCACGGCGCTCTCCGTCCACGCCGCACGGCAGCGGACCGTGCCCCGTGGCCACACCCGCAGGCACCTCGGTGTCATCGGCGCCTGGACCGTGGCCTACACCGGCAGCATCGTCCTGGCATTCACCGTCCTGGAGCCCGGCCCTCCCTTCGTCGCGATGGCCGCGGTGGCCTGTGCCCTGCCGCCCGCGTGGGGCGCGTGGCGGACGAGGCGTCCGGCGTGACACGGGAGACGACGCCGGGCACCTCCTCCGCGCGCCGCGGGAACGGACAGCGCCGAATCGAACAGCACGGGAACGGACAGCGGGGCAACGGGCGGCAGGCCGACGGCCCGCATGGGGACAGCCCGCATGGGGACGGCCCGCACCCGCGCCATGCGCTCGCACCGCTGCTCGCCTCGCCGGTGCGGCTGTCGGTGGTCGCCGCGCTGGCCGCCGTGGACAAGGCCGAGTTCGGCTATGTGCGGGACCTGGTCGAGATCACCGACTCCGCCCTCTCGAAGCAGGCCTCGGCACTGGAGGAGGCGGGCTGGGTCGCGGTGGAGAAGGGACAGGTCGGCCGCCGACCGCGCACCTGGCTCTCGCTGACCGAGGAGGGACTGACCGTCTACCGACGCCACATGGCCGCCCTGCGGGCCATCGCGGGGCCGCTGGCCTGAACGTGTGGCGGCGCCGCCGTCGCGAGCCGGCCATGGCCGCTCCGCGCCGGCACCCGCAGCTGCGCCGGAGGCAATCCCCTGCGGACGGGCCGGAACGCGTGCCCGTGACGGTCGCTCCTCACGCCGCATCACCCAACCCGTCACCGTCCGGTCGGTTCAGGACCGACGATGACGGCATGACCGATATCGAGATTCGTCCGGTACGGCCCGAGGAATTGCACGCCGTGGCCGGGCTTCGTTGGCAGTGGTTCCAGGAGAACCAGGGCACACCCGCCGTCGTACGGGACGTCTTCGTGCGCACCTTCGCGACGTGGGCAGCGGAGAACGCGGGCTCCCACCGTTGCACGGTGATGCTCCGGGGCGACGCACTCATCGGGATGGCGTGGCTGGCGATCGTGCGAGGCGTCCCCACCCCCTTGGCGCCCCGGCGTGCGTCGGGCGACATCCAGTGTGTGTACGTGGTCCCCGAGGAACGCAACGGGGGACTCGGGGGCCGACTCATCGACGTGGTCCTGGCACTCGGACGCTCCCTCGGGCTGGAGCGGATCACGGTGCACTCGAGCGAGCGAGCGATTCCGGCTTAGTCGCGCCACGGGTTCGGCCCGTCCCATCGACTGCTGCAGGCCGGCCCGACAGCCCCGTCCGCACCTCCCGGTCCGGATCCGGAGACCGCTCACGCCCCCCGTTCCGGAAAGGCCACCACACCCCCCTCCCACACCCCACCACCCCCGCCGATGCCCCCTGGCTGAGCCCCCGCTTAGCCTCCCCTTAAGCGGACCATAACGATCCCCTTCTCCCCCTCCTCAGGGCGGTTTTCGCCGCTCAGCCGGTCTAGCGTGCTGATCGCCGGGGCGGGGTTCCGGCTGTCGGTGCCGCCGGATTCGGGGGGCGGAACCGCCGGCCGGCCCCGCCCGCAGTTCCCCCCGAACACCCTGAAGGAGCACCCCACATGACCGCACGTCGTCAGGCCGCCCGGCTCGTCGCCATCGGCTTCGCGCCGCTCGCGCTCGCCGGGCCGGCCGCCGGGACTGCGGCCGCGCACGGTTCCATGACCGACCCCGTCAGTCGGGTGTCCGCCTGTTTCGCCGAGGGTCCGGAGAGCCCCAAGTCGGCTGCCTGCAAGGCGGCTGTCGCGGCGGGCGGGACCCAGCCGCTGTACGACTGGAACGAGGTGAACATCGCGGACGCCGCCGGGAAGCACCGGAGCATCATCCCCGACGGCAAGCTGTGCAGCGCCGGCCGCGACAAGTACCGGGGCCTCGACCTGCCGCGGGCCGACTGGCCGTCCTCCCGGATGTCCGCCGGCAAGCACACCTTCCGCTACAAGGCCACGGCGCCCCACAAGGGTTCGTTCGCGCTCTACCTGACCAGGAGCGGCTACAACCCGAAGAAGCCGCTCACGTGGTCCGCCCTGGAGGCGAAGCCCTTCGCGAAGGTGAGCGACCCCAAGCTGGTGAACGGCGAGTACGTCTTCAGCGGCAAGGTGCCGAAGCGGACCGGACGGCACCTGATCTACAGCGTCTGGCAGCGGTCGGACAGCCCGGAGGCCTTCTACACCTGCTCCGACGTGGTGTTCGGCAAGGGGAGCGGAGTCCGCTCCGCCGCTGCGACGGCGAGCGGGCCGAGCGACCAGCAGATCGAGGCCGGCGCCGCCAGGTCCACCGTGGACCACAACGGCCACGGAGCCGGCGGGCACGGCGGTGACACCGGCCACGGCACGGCGACCGGATCCGGTACCGAACACGACCACGGCACCCGGCCGGAGAACGGCGCCGAGACTTCCTCGTCCGCACGCGGCTCGTCCGCACGCGGCGCCGATGCGGCCGGCACCGCGGCCACCGGCGAGGACGCCCCGGCGGGCAACGCCCCCGTGGCGAAGGGCGCCATCAACCAGCCGGTCGACGAGGAGCACCTCGCGCAGACCGGTGGGGACAGCAGCACCGCTCCCCTCGCGATGGGCGGCGCGGCGGTCCTCGCGCTCGGCGCCTCGGTCGTGTTCGCCACCCGCCGCAAGGCCGCCCACCGCCGCGGCTGATCCGCGCAACCGGGTACCACCGCTCCAGGACTCCGTACCACCGCTCCAGTGGGCCGGGCTGCCGCCCCTCCTCCCCCTGGGGGGCGGCAGCACCGTGACGGGGCGGGAAAAGGCCCCCGACGCACGACGGCTCTCAAGACCGTCGCGTGCCGGGGGCCGTCGCGCGTGGGGCGGCCGAAGACCGCGCGTGGGTCAGCTGAAGACCGACAGACAGTTCGTCCGCGTGGCGTGGGCCGGGTCGAGGGCGTTGGCGGTCTCGTGGAAGGCGATCCGGTCGAGGAGGCCGATCGCCACATGCTCGGACAGGTCGACGGCACAGAGGTCCTGGAGCACGACGTTGCGCACGTCGGGCCCGGACAGGAAGGCGGACCGGTACGGCGTGACGACTTCGTCGTACTTGGTCGCGATCACCGTGTACCGGACGCCGGGCACCGTGTCACCGCCCTCGTTGAGCCTGGTCAGGAAGTCCGACCCCGCCACCTGGTCGGTGAGGCCGGGGGCCGACCGGCCGATGGCGTCCTTCGCTCCGGGGAACTGGTCCAGGAGCCAGGTCAGTCCGTTCAGGGTGGTGCCGTGGTTGTCGGGCGCCAGCCCGATCAGGGCGTTCACCTTCTCCGCGCCGCCGAGGAACTTCAGGTAATGACGCGGCATCATCCCGCCCTGGCTGTGGCCCACCAGGTCCGCCTCGGCGGCGCCGGTGGCCGCGAGGACACGGTCCACATAGGCGGAGAGCTGACGGGCCGACGCCTCGATGGGGCCGAGGCCGTGGAAGAAGGGGACGCCGGGCAGTTGGCCGTAGTCCAGGGAGAAGACGCAGTAACCGCGCTGCACCAGGTAGGGGGCGAGGCCGAGCCAGTTGTCGATGGAGTTGCCGAGCGTGCCGTGCACCAGCACGACCGGACGGGGATGGGCCGCGGACGGCCGGCAGGAGAAGTCGTTCCAGCCGCTGGAGGTGGTACGGGCAGCGGTGCCGTCGTCCGCCACCGCCGGGGTGGCGGTGAGTGCGGCGGTGAGCAGGAGGGCGGGAAGCAGTTGCAGAGCTCGCTTCCAGGGCAGCTTCATGTGATCTCCTCGCGGGGGCGACACGGGGTGGGGTGACCGTGAACCCTGTGATCCGGATCACAAGAAAGCTGTGCTCATGTCAAATTACGGACGAGTAGCACATCTGGCCAGTCACGCGGGGGCAAAGAGAATGTCATGCACTCTTCATAATTCGCCTCAGGAGCAGCGCTCCGCCCCACCCGCCGCGCCGGAGCGGGGGCGGCGGGTATACGGAACGGCTTCCGAACAGCCCGCGAACGCCCCAGAAGCACGGCCCGGGGCTCCACAAGCACGGAACGGCTTCCGCACCCGCGGCCGGCCCCCGCGGGCACAGGGCCGGGGGGTGCCGACGGTCCGGTGCGGAGGTGTGCGGTCGCCGGCCCGTGACCGGACGACGCACAACGGGCCGTGGGTCGCGGACACGTGAGGACCACCG
Organism: Streptomyces sp. NPDC002055; assembly: GCF_040296705.1. Lineage (NCBI taxonomy): Bacteria > Bacillati > Actinomycetota > Actinomycetes > Kitasatosporales > Streptomycetaceae > Streptomyces > Streptomyces sp. NPDC002055. Next base: position 71,672 of record NZ_JBEOXS010000012.1, on the reverse strand, counting down.
GGGAACGCGTGGCGGACAACAGCCGGATGCCCTGCCGCGCGCCGGTCGGTTCCCGCCGCCCCGCGCGTTCTACTGTGCAGGGGCCCATCCGATCCGGAACGGGAGAGCCCGTCCGTGCCCCACCACGAGCCCACCCCCGGCCACCGCGAGTCCGCCCCCGGCCACCATGAGCCCGGGCGCCATGAATCCGGGCGTCATGAGTCCGGCCACCATGAGCCCGGCCGTCCTGAATCCGGTCACCGTGAGCCCGGCCCCGGCAGCCGCCCCGGGGACGCGCCGTCCGGTACGGCGCCGCCCCATGCCGCACCGGGGGGTGCGACGCCGGGCGGCGACCGGGCGGCGTTCGCCCTGCTCGCCGAGCGGCACCACCGTGAGCTGCACATCCACTGCTACCGCATGCTCGGCTCGTTCGAGGAGGCCGAGGACCTCGTGCAGGAGACGCTGCTGCGGGCACGGCGGCAGGCGACGAGCGCCGAGGGGGATCCGGCGTCGCGGGAACCGGAGTTCCGGACCCTGCTGTACCGGATCGCGACGGCGGTCTGCCACGACGCGCTGCGGCACAAGCGGAGGCCGCCGGCGCTGCACTCCATCGCGGAGGTGCCCTGGGTTCAGCCCTATCCCGACCGGCTGCTGGACCAGGCCGCGCCCCGCGGAGGCGGACCGGGGCCCGCGGCCGTCACCCGGGAGACGATCGAACTCTCCTTCCTCGCGGCCCTCCAGCTCCTGCCGCCCCGGCAGCGGGCCGCACTGGTCCTGCGCGATGTGCTCGGGCGGCCGGCCGAGGAGACCGCGGCACTGCTCGGTACCACCGCGACGGCGGCCGGCAGCGCGCTGCAGCGCGCCCGGGCGACCCTCCGGGAGCACCGGCCGCCGCACCGGGACGACCCGGGCTCCGCGGCCGGACGCGAGGACGCGGCGGAGGGGAAAGCGGAGGCAGAGGTGGACACGGAGGCGGAGCTGCTCCGGCGCTACGTCGACGCCCACGAACGGGCCGACACCGCCGCCCTGACCGCGCTGCTGCGGGAGGACGTACGGGTCACGACACTGCCCCGCCCGTGGTCCTACGAGGGCCGGGCAGCGCTCGCCCCGCTCTTCGAGCAGACCTTCGGCCCGCAGGAGCCCGGCGACTGGAAGCTGCTGCCGACCGGGGCCAACCGCTCGCCGGCGGCGGCCGGTTACCTGCGCGCGGAGGGCGCATCCGGCCACCGGGCGTTCAAACTCGACGTGCTGCGGGTCGAGGGCGGCGCCATCGCGGAGATCACCACCTTCGACGCCGAACTCTTCCCCGCGTTCGGGCTCGGGCTCACGCTCTGACCTGTCCGCCCGCCGATACGGAAGGCCGTGGGGAACGGCGCCGTGCACGAGCGCGACGGCACTGCCCGCCGGTCACGCGGTACGGCGGGGCGGGTCCGCCAGGGCCGCCGGCCGGACCGCCCCGGGCCAGCGCATATTGGCGCGGTCGAGGACCGGTTCCAGGAGCCATGCGTTGGCCGCCTGCCGGTCGAAGGTGAGCTGCCGGCCGGAGCGTTCGGGGCCGGTCAGGTCCTCCGCCCGCAGGGAGACCGCCCGGACCCGGGCCCGCTGCAGGCCCAGCGCGTCGTGCAGCGCGTAGGCGGTGGCGGCCAGGGCCGGGGTGTGGGCGGTCGGCTCGGGCAGCGCCCGGGTGCGGGTCGTCGTGGAGCGGTCGGCGTAGCGGACGGTGAGCGTGAGCGCGCGGGCCACCCGGCTGTCGGCCCGCATCCGGAAGCCGAGGTCGGCGGCGAGCGCGAGCAGCGCCCGGCGCCTGAGGTCCGCACCCAGCTCGTCGTGGTCGAAGCGCTGTTCGGCACCGACCGAGCGCGTCGGGGCGCCTGCCGGCCCGTGCCCCGGAGCCGAGGAGACGGGGGTGGGATCGATGCCGTGCGCGCGGTCGTACACCCGGCGCCCGGCGCTCGCGCCGAGGATGCGCTGGAGGGTGGCCGGCGGGGTGGCGGCGATCCGGCCGATGCTGTCCAGGCCGTACGCGCCGAGGGTGCGGGCGGTGGCCGGGCCGACCCCGTGGAGTGCGGTGACCGGCCGGGGCGCGAGGTAGGCGGCCATCGCGCCGGGGTCGTCGGGGACGGTACGGATCGCGCCGGCGGACGCGGGGTCGAGGGCGGCCAGGCGGGCCAGCAGGGGGTTGCCCGCGACCCCGACGGTGCAGTCCACACCGTGCCGGGCGAGCGCCCGGACCCGGACGAGGCCGGCGATCCCGACGGCGTCCCGGCCGAAGTAGCGCAGCGCGCCACGGACGTCGACGAGTGCCGCGTCGGGCGGGAGGGCCTCGATCACGGGGCTGAACTCGGCGAGCAGCCCGAGGAGTTCCGGATAGGTCTCCTCGCCGGGGGCCGTCTCCGTCCCCGCGGTCCGGAACCGCACGTACAGCGTCGACGGCCCGCTCCCGGAAGCCGGGGCCGTGTTCCGGAGAGCCCGGGGCCCGCTCCCGGAAGCCGGGGGTGCCTTCCGAGGGGTCGGGTCCGCCTCCCGAGGAGCCGGGGGCGCCTTCCGAGGGGTGGGGGACGTCATCGGCCCGCGCTCCCCGGGCTGGAGTGCCACAGTTTGCGGCCGGTGGCGGCCGGGTCGCCCGCGGGGCGGAGGTCCGCCCAGGGGTGCATGGCGTAGCCGGTGGACAGGTGGATGCGGCGGCCGTCCGCGGAGCCGGCGGGCGCCCCGGGCTCCGGCTCCGCGCCGGGCCCGCCGTCGGACCGCTCCCCCGGACCTCCCGGCTCCCCCGGGCCCTCCGGCGCGCCGGACGTCAGCCGCGCCGCGACCGCGTCCAGACCGCCCTCGCGGCGCAGTTCCGCGAGCTCCGCGAGGTTCCACGCCGCCGCCCCGACGACGCTGAGGCTGCGCGGTCCGCGCCGCTGGACCGTGCCGCGGACGAGGAGCAGCCAGGAGTGGAAGACGGTGTGGGCGCAGGCCGCGTGGCTGTCGTCGAAGAAGGCCAGGTCGACCAGGCCCGTGCCGTCGTCGAGGGTGGTGAAGACGACCCTCCGGCCGGAGCGGATCGGCGGGGTCTGGGTGGCGGCCTTGGCACCGGCGACGAGCACCGTCTCGCCGTGCCGGGCGGCGCGCAGCCGCTTGGCCGGAATCACCCCCAACTCCTCCAGGAAGGCGGCGTGGTCGCCCATGAGGTGCCGGGAGGTGTCCATGCCGAGCACGCCCAGTTCGGCGCCGAGGCGTTCGCCCGCGTCGAGGTCGGGCAGTCCGGCCGGTTCCGCGAGGGCGGGCCGGGCGTCCGCGTCCAGCGGGAGCTGTCCGGCGCGGGCGGTGGTGCCGCGCTGGTGCCGGTGGAGTTCGGCGATGTGCAGGAGCAGGTCGCGCCGGTTGTTCCCGAACGCGTCCAGCGCGCCCACCTGGGCGAGCCGTTCGGCGACCGGCCGCCCCGGGCGGGCCCGGTGCCAGAGATCCTGGAGCGAGGTGTACGGACGGCCGGACGCGATCCGCTCCGTCTCGGCCTCGCTGATGCCGTGCACTTCGGAGAGCGCGAGGCGAATGCCCCACTTTCCACCGGACTCCAGTTCGATTCGATAGTCGGCGGCCGACCGGTTCACCTCCAGGGGCAGGATCGGCACCCCGCGCCGCCGCGCGTCCGCGAGCAGCAGCCGCTTCGGGTACATCCCGGGGTCGTGGGTGAGCAGTCCCGCGTAGAAGGCCGCCGGATGGTGGGCTTTCAGCCAGGCCGACTGGTAGGTCGGCACGGCGAAGGCCACGGCGTGCGCCTTGCAGAAGCCGTACGAGCCGAACGCCTCGACGATCTCCCAGGTGCGCTCCACCACCTCCGGCGCGTACCCCCGGGCCGCGGCCTCCGCCGCGAACCAGGCCCGCACCCGCCCCTGCCGCTCGGTGTCGGACAGCGCGCGGCGGGCCTCGTCGGCGCGGCCCGGGCCGCAGCCGGTCATGACCGACAGGATCTCGATGATCTGCTCGTGGAAGACGACCACCCCGTAGGTCTCGCGGAGCGCTTCCGCCAGGTCGGGGTGCGGGCACCGCGGCACCCGCCGTCCGTGCCGCGCCTCGATGAAGGGGCGCACCATGTCGGCGGCGACCGGGCCGGGCCGGAAGAGCGAGATGTCGACGACGAGATCGTGGAAGGTGGCGGGCTGGAGCCGTCCGATCAGATCGCGCTGCCCCGGGGACTCGATCTGGAAGCAGCCGAGGGTCTCGGTGGAGCGGATCAGGTCGTAGGTCGCGGGGTCGCCCGGCGGTACCTGCGCGGGGTCGTCCAGATCCGGCCCCCGCCCGGTGGCCCGTGCGATCTCGGCCACCGCGTGCGCCATCGCGGACTGCATCCGCACCCCGAGCACATCCAGTTTGAGCAGCCCCAGGTCCTCGACGTCGTCCTTGTCGAACTGCGCCATCGGGAAGCCGTCACCGCTGGCGACGACGGGGGTGCGGTCGTGCAGCGAGGCGTCGGACAGGAGCACTCCGCAGGGGTGCATGGCGATCCCGCGGGGCAGTCCGTCCAGCGCCTCCACCAGCTCCCACAGCCGTCCGTAGCGGTCCCCCTCCGCGGCGACCGCGCGCAGCTCCGGCAGTTCGGCGAGGGCGGCACGGGCGTCGCGGGCGCGGATGTGCGGGAAGGCCTTGGCGAGCCGGTCGGTCTCGGCCGGGTCCATGCCGAGGGCCGCGCCCACGGCCCGGATCGCGTGCCGCACCCGGTAGGTCTCCGGCATGGCGACGGTGGCGACCCGCTCCGCCCCGAAGCGGTCGAAGATCGCGCGGTAGACGTCGAGGCGCCGGGCGGACTCGACGTCGATGTCGATGTCGGGCAGCACCCGCCGCTCCCGCGACAGGAAGCGCTCCATCAGCAGGTGGTGCTCGACGGGGTCGGCGTGCGCGATGCCGAGGAGGTGGTTGACCAGCGATCCGGCGCCGGAGCCGCGGGCGGCGACGCGGATGCCGAGCGCGCGGGTGTCGTCGACGACCCGGGCGACGGTGAGGAAGTACGAGGCGAAGCCGTGGTGTCCGATGATGGCCAGTTCCTCGTGCAGCCGCTCCCAGCGCCGCCGTTCGCGGTCGTAGCCGCGCAGCACCATCGCGGCGGCGCACCGGCTGTGCAGGGCGCGGTCGGCGGTGCGCCGCTCCGCCCCCACCAGACGTGGCTCGGGGAAGTGCACGGTGCCGATGCCGAGGTCGTCCTCGGGGTCGACGCGGCACGCGGCGGCGGTCCGCCGGGTCTCCTCCAGGAGGCGGTGCGCCGCGTCCCGGCGGAAGCCCGCGGCCTCCGCGATCCGCTCGGCGGCGCGCGCCATGTCCCGTTCGTCCTTGAGCCAGCGTTCGCCACTGTCGAGCCGGTCGGGCCGGCGCGGGTCGACGGGGACGAGGAGGCGGGCGGCGTCCAGCACATCGGCGACCGGGCCCTGCCCGGGGTCGGCGTAGCGGACGGCGTTGCTCAGGACGGCCGGCACGCCCTGGTCGGCGGCGAAGCCGACGGTACGGGCGGCGAGCCGCAGCGACCCCGGCCCGGTGCCCCCGCGCCCGTGGTGCACGGCCTCCAGCCGGAGCGCGCCGCCGTACAGATCCCGCCAGGGGGCGAGCAGCCGTGCGGCCCGGTCGGGGCGGCCCTCGGCGAGGGCCCGGCCGACGTCGGAGCCGGGGCCGAGCAGCACGGTCAGCCCGCTGTCCGCGGACCTCTCCAGGTCGGACCGGTCCAGGAGGGGCTGTCCGGCGTCGCCCGCGTGGGCGGCCGAGACCAGGCGGCACAGCCCGGCCCAGCCGGTGGCGCCGTCCCGGGCGAGGAAGACCGCCCGGGGCGCGGACTCGTCGAGGAAGGCGCCGCCGCGCACCGGGTTCCGCCGCCCCGGGGGCGTGCGGCCGGGCGTGCGCCCGGAACCGTCCGGCGCCTGTCCCCGTACGGCCAGTGCGGCGCCGAACAGCGGCCGCACACCGGCCCGGGCGCACGCCTTGGCGAACCGGACCGCGCCGGCGAGGGTGTCCCGGTCGGTCAGCGCGAGGGCGTCCATGCCCCGCTCGGCGGCGCACTCGGCGAGCCGCTCCGGGTGAGTGGCCCCGTACCGCATGGAGAAACCGGAGACGGTGTGCAGATGCGTGAACCCGGACACCCGCACCTCCTGAGCTCGTACACCCCCTGGCCGGAACTTTTCTGTCTCCCCGGCCTCCACCATAGACCAAGGATCGAACATTCGTACGATCGATACGGACGGCCCACCGGAGCGCCGCCCGGCCGGCCGGTGAACACCGCACACCCCCTGGTGAACAGGGCGGGGCGGCGCGATCCGCACCCACCACTCCGCACTCGGCACCCCCGGGACGCCCCGGAGACCGGCCCGATTGCGGACATATGCCCGGGGCGAGTCGAGCCGCTTCCCCGGAAGCCCGGCGACACGCCGGAGTCGAACGGCACTTTCCAGCCGAGGTGACGCGACAAGCCAGGAACGTTGCACAGCGTTTGCGCAGGTCAGGCGGAAGTTTTTGCTTCAAGCGGGAATTTTCGTCCACATGCCGGACACATCTTCGATGCCCTCACACCCACTCCGACCTGCCCGAATATACATTCGGGCACAGTGTGTTCCGGTGCGGCGACCAGAAGTGACCGCTCGGTGTGCGTTCACCGTTCGCATGAGCAAGACTCCCGTCCGGCATCTGCACCCGCGAACAGAAGGAGCCTTCGAAATGCGCTACACCATTGGGGCGTTGGGGGCGGCCGCCGCCCTGGCCGTCGGCTGTCTGGCGAGCACGACCGCCGTGGCTCACGCCGACAGCCAGGGCCAGAGCAGCCTCTACGCACCGTCGGCTCTGGTACTCACCATCGGCAAGGGCGAGGACGCGGCGACCGCGGCCGTGCAGCGGGCCGTCGTGCTGCGCTGCACCCCCAGGCCCGGCGGGGACCACCCGGCCGCGGCCGAGGCGTGCTCCCAGCTCCGCGCCGTGAACGGCGAGTTCTCCGCGCTGACCCAGCCCCCGGCGCCGGGCACCGTGTGCACCAGGATCTACGACCCGGTCACGGTCACCGCGGACGGGGTCTGGAACGGCCGTCGCGTCTCCTGGTCGCAGACCTTCGCCAACCAGTGCGTGATGGAGGGGACGACCCAGGGGAACGTCTTCGCCTTCTGACCAGGAGGGAGTGATTCCCTGCCCGCACGGGAGAGCGCATCCTCCCCGCCGGGAGGGAAACCCTCCTGCAGGACCCGGAGAACATCCGGGGGGCCGCTGAGCCGACCGGTGCTGTGGGGGCGCCGGCCGGCAGCGACCGGGGCCGTGGGGGGCCCGGACGCAACAGCGCAGGCCCCGGGTACGTCGGACGTACCCGGGGCCTGCGGCCCGCATCACCTGCGGGGCGGACCCGCTCGGCGTCAGCCGATCTCGGCGCCGAACTCCTCCAGCGCCTCCGGCACCGGCTGGAAGAACGTGGTGCCACCGGCGGAGCAGTCACCGCTTCCGCCCGAGGTCAGACCGACCGCCGACGAACCGGCGAACAGCGCGCCGCCGCTGTCGCCCGGCTCGGCGCAGACATTGGTCTTGATGAGCCCCTCGACGGTGCCCTCCGAGTAGTTGACGGTCTCGTTGAGGCCGGTCACCTCGCCGCCGTGCACCTGGGTGGTGGAGCCGCTGCGCTTCACCTTCTGACCGACGGTCGCCTCGGCCGCCTTGGTGATCTTCTGAGTGCTGCCGTTGTAGAGGTTCACCGCGCTGGGGTGCTCGGCGTCGCCCGAGTACTTCACAAGTGCGAAGTCGTTGCCCGGGAACTGCGAGTCCTCCATGGCGCCGATCGCGGCACCGTCGGCCGACCACTCGCTGCCCTTCTTGCCGCAGTGCCCCGCGGTGATGAAGGCGGGCTCGCCGCCGACCGTCACGTTGAAGCCGAGCGAGCAGCGACCGCCGCCGCTGGTGATCGCGTCGCCGCCGGCGACGAAGGGCCGGTACTCACCGGAGGTCCGCTGCAGCGCGACCTTGCTGCCCAGGCTGTCCAGCACCGTGTCGAGCTTGCGGAGCTTGCCACCCTTGACGGTCCGGTCCGCGGTGACGACGATCTTGTTCTTCCGCGGGTCGACGGACCACGACGTACCGGGAATGGTCGCCTTGTCGGACAGCGTCGTCCGCGCTTCCTTGAGCTCGGCCAGCGTGTGCTGGACGACCTTCGCGACCGCGCCCTTCTCCCGGACCTTGTCCGCGGCGGCCTTGTCCACGACGTTGACCACGAGCTTCCTGGCCTCGGTGTCGTAGTACGCGCCCGCGGTGTCGCCCCGCAGATCGGACGTGACGGAGGAGGCCAGCTTCGCGGCGGCCGGCGCCGACAGCAGGTCCGCGGCCCGGGGCGGAGCGGGGGTGGCGGTGGCGCTCTGCAGGGTGAACGCCGCGCCGACGACGGCTGCCGCCGCCGCGCCCGCAATCGCGGTGCGCCGCTTGGTGATCCGTCGGTGCTTCAAGTCAAGACCTCCAGTGGGGGGTTGGGCCTGCCGTGGGGAGCATGCGGCCCGGAGGGTGCACATCACGCACACCTGGCACATACGTACAGACGAGGACGGGCCCACCGAAAAGGAGCCGCGTCCATGCCAATTGGCGCGCCGAGTATGCCCAGGTCCCCCACCGACACACAAGGTCGGGCTCCGATCGTGTGTACGAAGCCACAAGGGCGGCGTCCAGCCCGGGAGGCATTGCGACGCTATGTCCGCCATGGAGACGACGGACGGCGGCCGCCGCACGTCGGCCGACGCACCGCACCCGGCCATGACAGCGGACCGTTGCGGTGCGGGAGCCGCCGGAAACCCCTGCCGGGAAACCGCCGCCGGCACCCCGCCGTCGGCGACCTCAGCCCGCGGAGCGGGGACAGACGGAACGGAGGGCGGCACACGGAACGGGATCCGGAACGGCCGGCCTGCCGAACCGGAACGTGACCGGCCGACCGACCGAACCGGAACGTGATCAGCCCGCGGACCGCCATGCCCGCGCAGGACCGCCCCCATACCCGCGTAGGGCCATCCCCCATACCCGCGCAGGACCGCCCCACCCTCCCCACACCCGTACCGGACCATCCCCCGGACCACCGACCGGCCACAGTCCGCCGGCCACCGGCCACCGGCCTCAACACCCCCGTCGCACGCCTGACCGGGGCGGGCCATCCGCCCCGGTCAGGACCTCACCACCTCACACCTGTGGCGTCACGGCACGTCACGGCACCCCGGCCACGGGCGGCCCGGCCGCCGAACCGTCGCCGTTGGCGGGGGCCTCCGGCCGGCCGCCGGAGCGGAGATCGTCGGCGGCGAGTGCGGCCGCGTCGGCCGGGGAGCCGGACGCCTCGGCGGTCTCCCGTCCGGCTCCGGCCGCCGCCGGAGAAGCGGCCCCGGGCTCGGCAGCGGAAGCAGCACCGGCGGCAGCACCGACTTCGACGCCGGCCCCGGCACCGGCACCGGCACCGGCACCGGCACCGGCACCGGATGCTGCGGTCGGCGCGGCGGCCGGCGTCTCCGCGGGCGCGGAACCGGCAACCGGACCGGTCGCGGGACCGGAAGCGGAGTCGGAAGCACCGTCGGGAACCGGCCCGGACGCGGCCACCGGGGTCCGCGGCGCCGCCTCGACCCCTTGCTGCGGGGCGTACGGCCCCTGCTGGGCCCGCTCCAGGAACCTCAGCAGTTCCACGGGGAAGGGCAGCACCAGCGTGGAGTTCTTCTCCGCGGCCACCGCCACCACCGTCTGGAGCAGCCGCAGTTGGAGCGCGGACGGAGTGGCCGCCATCTGCTGCGCCGCCTCCGCCAGCTTCTTCGAGGCCTGCAGCTCGGCGTCCGCGTTGATGACCCGGGCCCGCCGCTCACGGTCGGCCTCCGCCTGCCGGGCCATGGACCGCTTCATGGTCTCGGGGAGCGACACGTCCTTGATCTCGACCCGGTCCACGGTCACCCCCCAGCCGAGGGCGGGGCTGTCGATCATCAGCTCCAGGCCCTGGTTGAGCTTCTCCCGGTTGGACAGCAGATCGTCCAGCTCGCTCTTGCCGATGATGGAGCGCAGTGAGGTCTGCGCCATCTGGGACACGGCGAAGCGGTAGTCCTCGACCTGGACGACCGCGTCGGCGGCGTCGACGACCTTGAAGTAGACGACGGCGTCGACCCGCACCGTCACGTTGTCCCGGGTGATGCCTTCCTGCCCCGGCACCGGCATGGTGATGATCTGCATGTTCACCTTGTTCAGCCGGTCCACCAGCGGGACGATCATGGTGAATCCCGGCTCCCGCACCTGTGGCACCAGCCGCCCGAGCCGGAGGACGACCCCGCGCTCGTACTGCTTGACCACGCGCGCCGCGGCCAGGAGGTATACCGCGGCACAGCAGAGTGCCACGACTGCCGCTGTCACGAGCTCCTCGACCATCACGGCCACCCGCCCGTCTAATTTGTGAATCATGCCCCTTTTGGGGGCCTCTGCTGTCCACGATAATCCCGCGCCGCGGAACCGTGAGAGGCGGTGAACAGCCATCGAGCCCCCGCCCGGAACGCCGGGCGGAGGCTCGTCCGTCACCGGCCGCGGACTCTCCGGGGTGGGGGTGGGAGACCGGGCCGGGGACGGCTGGAGGGGATGGTGCGACGGGCACCGGACGGCGCGGAATCAGCAGACGCTCACGCCGTACGCGCCCGCGGAATCAGCAGACGCTCACGCCGTACGCGCCCGTGGAATCAGTAGACGCTCACGCCGTACGCGCTCAGCGCCTCCGTGACCGGCTGGAAGAAAGTCGTCCCGCCGGAGGTGCAGTCGCCGCTGCCTCCCGAGGTCAGACCCACGGCACGGCTGCCGGAGTAGAGCGGGCCGCCGCTGTCGCCGGGCTCGGCGCAGACATTGGTGCGGATCATGCCGTAGACGATGTCGCCGCCGCCGTAGTTGACGGTGGCGTTCAATGCGGTGACGGTGCCGCCGTGCGTACCGGTCGTGCTGCCCCGGCGGGTGACGGACATCCCGACGGTGGCGTCGGCGGCGCTGGTGATGTCCTGGCTGCCGACGGTGCCCGGGTGGCTGATCGAGCTGTTGGTGTAGCGCACCAGGCCGTAGTCGTTGCCGGGGAAGCTCGACCCGGCGGTCGGGCCGATGACCGTGGTGCGGGCCGCGCTGGTGTACCAGTTGCCCGCGCCATCGGTGCAGTGCCCCGCGGTCAGGAAGTAGTAGGTGCTGCCGCTGCGCACGTTGAAGCCGAGCGAGCAGCGCCAGCCGTCGGCGTAGACGGCGTCGCCGCCCGAAAGCAGCTTGGTGAACTTGCCGGGGGTGCGCTCGATGCGGATCGCACCGGCGTCCCGGCCGGCCTGTCGCTGGATCTTCGCGATCTCGGCACTGGAGACGGTGCTGTCCGCGGTGACGACGACCCGTCCGGTCTCCTTGTCGACATGCCAGGCGGTGCCGCCGACATCGGCGGTGAGCACGGCATCGCTCACCCCGGTGAGCTGGGCCGCGCTGTAGGTGGGGGCGGGGGGTTCGGCGTTGGCGGCGGGGGCCGCGAACGCCGAGACGGCAACGAGCCCGGAGGCGACGGCGATCAGCCGTGCGCGTCTCGCGATGCCTGAGTGGGGGGTGATGCGCTTGATCCTCACTTCTTCCTCCAGTGGGGAATGGGGGGTCCGCTTGGGTGGGCAGGCCCGTGAGGCGCAGTCGGAGAGCACTCCGGAGTCTTTTTGGACGTGCTCCTGACAAGCGCTGGGGGGAGTATTCGGCCGCCGCGCCCCGGGCCGCAAGAGCGCCTTTCAGCCGTGGTCCGCGCAGGCAGCGGGGCCTCGGCGGCCGGTGGCCCCCGGGGTCCCGTGGCACCCGGCCCGCGCGCGGACGGGCCGGTGGGTCAGCAGGTTCCGCTCCCCCGCCGCGACAGCAAAGGGAGCGGTGTTCACAGGGGGCGGGAGGGGGCGCCGCACGGCCCCGGCAGCGGGGCACGACGACGGCCGGGGACGCCCGGAGGCCGAGGCCACCGCGGTGGCGGCGGCCGGGAGCAGCCCGGACCAACGGCAGCGGCGACTCCCGCTCCCACTGATCGCACCGGCGAAGACGATCCACTGCGTCCCATCCGTCTCGGCTGCCGCCCGAAGGGTGTTCTCGGCTCGTCCGGGGCGGAGTCCGGCATCGCGCCCCGGGCCCGGTCCGCACGCGGAGCCGTCGGCGGCGGGCACCCGGGCCGTGCACCGTCCGCCGTACGGCCGGGCTATGGCCGACGCGGCCCGGCACGGCCCGGGAGGCGGGTCCGGAGGCGCCGCAGTGCTCGGCCACCCGGCCCCGGGGACCGGGGTCCGTACCGCGCACACCCCGCAGCGACAGGGGACGACCAGCCGCGGAACGCCACCGTCGAGGAGCGAACCCGCGGACGCGGGACGCGCCTCGGTCACCCCGGAGCGCCGGGCGGGCCCGCCGGACGGACCTCCGACAACGGCGGGGGCACCGTCGACGGCGGAAGGGGGCACGGCCGGACGACCGTTGTCCATCCCACGCGCAGGAGTGTCCGGAACCCACCCCTCCGATCGGCCGTTCAACGGATCCGGCCCCGGGGACCACCCGGTCGGGACGCCACGGGGCAACTCGGGGAGACCGCCCCGCCGTTCCAGCACGCGGGACTCCACGGCGAGGCGGCGCAGGCCGGTGCGGGGGTGATGCCGGGTGGGGCGATGCAGGGCAGACAAAGGGGTGGCAGGGCAATGCCGGGCGGGGAGAGGGGTGGCAGGGCGCGGCCCCGCGGGACGTCCCCCGGCCCGGCGCTCCGTGGCCCGGCGCTCCGTGGCCCGACGGTTACCGGCGCCCGCCCGGCCGTCGCGCCGCTCCGGAAGGGTACGCGGAGCGCGCCGCTGCGCCGGAATCGCGGGCACGGCCGGCGCGGTCGGCGCGGACTGAGCCGTCGACGCATCCGGAACCATCACCGCGGCCGGGAGCGCCGGATCAACCGACCTCCTCGGCACCGCCCGCACGCCCGGGACCGGCACAGCACACGCGGCACCGCGGGCGGGCCACGCCGCCCGCTGCCGCTGCGCGCTCATGCGGTCCCGTTCCATGCCGGGGCGGTCCCATTCCATGCCGGGGTGGAGTCCTTCCCTACGAGCCATACGGTCCGACGAAGGCCGAGGTGCTTCCGCAGCGTCGCACCTTCGTACGCGGTCCGGAACGCGCCGCGCTCCTGAAGCAGCGGCTCCACCCGGTCGACCACCTCATCCAGCCGCTCGGGCACGATCTGTGGTATGCGGACGGAACGTCAGCCGCCGCGTGGCTCGCGCAGCGCCGCCCCGCGGCCGTTCCGGCCGGGCTCCGTTGGATGCGGCCGCGACGACCTTCCGCAGCCGTCGCACCCGACCTCCCCGGCAGACCACCGCGGCCGACCGCCGGGGCCGGCGCGTGCCGACCGCCCCGGCGTCCAGCGGGAGCGTCACGGCCCGGCGACCCGGGCTCCCTCCACCGCCGCGCACCGGCCGGCGGGGTATCCGAGCCCCAGGTGCTCCCGCAGGGTGGAACCCGGGTAGAAGCGGCGGAGCAGACTGCGGTGCTGGAGGACGGGCACGGTGCCGTCGACGATCAGCACCAGGTCGCGGCGGGTGTCGGCCGGCCGCAGGTGGAAGCCGTCGGCGGCGCCCGCCGCGTACCAGTCCCCGATGAGGTGGGCGAGCCCCACGGCGTCGGCCGGGGTGCGGAGTTCGACGGGCAGTGAGACGAAGACGGCCGGACGGCCCGGCTCCCGGCCGTGAGCGCGAGCGCGCTCGCGCAGTTCCTCCCCGACGGCACGCGCCGTGTCGGGGTCCTCGGCGCGAACCAGGACGAGGTCCGCATGGCGGGCCGCGGTCTCCTGACTCGGCCCCGTGGTCGCGTCGACGGCGATCACCGGGCGGCCCTGCGGCGACCGGGGCGGCACCGACGGTCCGCGCACGGTACGGAACGAGCTCACGGAATCCCCCCGCTGCGGCCCGTCATGGCCGACCACACGCCCGGCCACCGTGTCCCGTACCTCCGCGCCGTCCTCGCCGCCGTCCCACAGCCGTGCGACGGCCCCGGCCGCGTCGTCCGCCTCGGCCCACAACGCTGCCTCGGCGGCCGGACGCGCGCCGGCCGGCCGGCCTACGGCACGGGGCACCGGGACATCGACGGTCCAGCCCGCGCGGCCCCGGCTCGCCCGGTCCAGCGCGGCGAGCGCCGCGGCGACCCGGGCCGGCTCGGTGCGGCAGGCGGGAACGGTCGGCACGAGGCCGATCCGCTCGGTGGCGGGGGCGACCCGGGCCAGCACGGCGAGGGCGTCGAGACCGCCGGCGGTTTCTCCGACGGGGGCGGCACCGTCGTCGAGGGTGATGAAGTCCAGGGCGCCGCGTTCGGCGAGCCGCGCCAACTCCACGTATGTGTCGGCCTCTTGGCATCCCGCGGTGTCGAGAGCGGCGGCCAGATGGAGCGGTCGGGTCGGTCCGGGCATGGTCATCCTTCGGAAGAGGGGGGTGGCAAGGAGGGGTTCAGCGAGGGGAAACGGCAGCCGGCACGGGCCGGAGTGCGCATCCGGGCCCGTGGCGCCGTACGGACCGCCGCACACCACCGGCCACCGCGCCGCACCCGTCTTCGGCGCCCGGCGGATCGCCACCGCCGACGGCAGGGCACCGCGCCACGGCAGGAACATCCGGACGGTCACGGCGGTTCCCCGGACACACGGAGAGCAGCGTCGGCCAACTGCCCTTCCGGACCCCGGAGTCGACCGTCGGCGCGGCAAGCGGAATCACGGCAGGGACGGCGAACCAGGGTTCGGTACCGCCGCGGAGGCCCGACACCCCTAGGACCGGGGCGGGAACAGCAACCGGAACGGCGAAGGCGTTCGATAACACGGTGTCCGGCGACACGGACATGCAAAGGCTCCGTCGGCTACGGATCGAGCACGGGTGGCGGACGCCCTCACAGCAACAGCCCGACCGCGCCCCTCAGCACGGCCGGGCACCGAGGCTATGCGGTGCGCACGGTCCGCTGTCAAGGTTGTCCGCACTGTGAGCCGCTCCGCCGGGGGCAGTTGACGTCACATGGGACTGCTGTTCCACTTGGCCCATGCAGGCAGGTCACCGGCTCGTCACGCGATGCCACATCGACTTCGGTCGGGTGTGGTCGTCGTCCTGTTCGGACTGACTCCGCGCCCGAGGCCGCTCCGCACGTACCGGACGTCCGCAGCACCGGACTTCGCACCGGCGGGCCTTCACCCCCGTCGTGCCCTCACCCCTGTCGGCCCTCGCACGTCCGGGCCGTCGTACGTACCGGAAGCGGCTGCGCGCAGCGCCCCGACCTCCGCCCTCACACAGCCGGGCCACCCACCACAGCAGGCGCCGCCCCCGGCCTGCCGTGTCCCCTCCGTGGCAGAACCTCGCCCCGGCCGGCGCCCGCCCAAAGACCCGCCGGCTCACCGGCTCAGCACACCCCGGTCAGGGGTGCGGGAAGGCCCCGCACCCGCAACCGGAGTACACCGGCCGGTACCCGACGTTCAGCCCTCGCAGCACCCGCAGCACTCACAGCATTCGCAGGAGTCGGTACAACAGCTGCAACCGTCAACGCAGGAGCAGCCTTCACAACAGTCGCAGCAGTCGCAGAACTTGCGGCACCAGCCCTCGCGCTGCTGCCCGTTCCACGGGTCCTCGTAGGGGTCCTTGCAGCACACCTGACAGGTGCAGAAGAGCCCGGTCCACACCGCGCACCCGGCGATCAGCCCGCGCCCCCGGCGGGGCGGCTCGGGCGGCATGCCTCCCGGACCGCCGGGGCCGGGGCCGTACGGGTCCGTGATCCACGGCGAGGTGCGCGGCGGCTCGCCGTACGGGTGGGAGCCCTGCGGCGTTCCGTGCTGTGCGGGGGAGGTTCCGTGCTGCGCGTGGGCACAGGAGCTGCCGAAGGCCCGGTCGACCGACTGCCGCAGTTCGTGGGCGAGAAGCACATGGGCGAGTCGGCCCGCGCCGTCCCCCGCGAAGGTCACGTCCCGCAGCGCCAGCCGCACCCCGTGCAGGGCGTCGTCGCAGAGCTGCCGCACCTGTGCGAGGTCGGTGCCGGTGGCGGTGATCGGGTTCCAGGCACCGGTCGCGGCGTCGTCCGCCAGGTCCTCCACCGCGTCCAGCAGATGGGCCAGCCGGCCGAAGAGCCGGCCTGCCTCCTCCAAGGGCGCGATGTTGCCGGGCCGCCCGGCGAGTACGGCCGTATGGCCGAAAGCCGCCGCCGTCGCCGTCTCGGTGGGTTCGGTGATCCGCAGCAGTGGGGTCCCCGCGCCCGCGCAGGCCTCGATCCCGGCCTGCCGGTCCACCGCGTCGAGCAGCACGGCCGTGTCGAAGCCCAGGCCGGCTCCGGTGCGGGCACCCGCCCGGTCCCAGGTCGCGGCCACCTTCCGGGCCGCGAGGGCCACCGGGCGGCGCCGCAGCATCCCGTCCCCGTCGGCTATGTGGTCGCGCATCTTCGCGGAGGCCAGTACAAGGGAGACAGTGGCCGCCAGCCGCGCCCCCTCCCCCTGCGCGACCGAGGCGGTGCGCATCCCGCGCAGCGGGCACGGTCCCGCGGTGCGCCGCCAGGCGCCGGACCGCTCCGACTGTGCCTCGGCGAGCACCGAGACGATCAGGCCGTCGTAGTTGGTGGCGATCCTCGCGAACTGGCCCTGCGCGCCACGCAACGCCAGGCACAGTCCGCAGAGATGGGCCATCCACTGCGTCCGCAACCCCTCGGAGAGACGGTGGCGGCACGGCCTGACTATTCCGAACAAAACTCCCCCTGTACATACGTTTTGCAGCTGAGGGCATGTTAGCGATCGTGCCGATCACCCAGACGCCCCCCATGTCACCCATCCGGGCGGGTGGTTTTCCACCAGCGCCCCGTCAGCTGCCCTGCGCAGGCGGAACCCTGATTCCTCACCACCCGTTGTGCACCAGTACCGTCACGAAACCCCTGCGCGGGGTCTATTCGCTTGGCGCAACATCCGCATCATGGACGACCATGGAGGGGCGGACAGCAGAGACCGCGTGCAAGGGAGGAGGCGTTCATGGGATCGGTGCGCAAGGCGAGTGCCTGGCTGGGCCTCGTCGATGACAACGATGACGACCGCTACTACGACGACGACTACGCGGAGGGGCCGGAGCCCGTCGACGCCTGGGTGACCGACCCGCGGGTGCAGGTGGCCGACGAGGCGGCGCAGGAGCAGGGCACCCGGATCGCGACGGTGACTCCCGACAGCTTCCGGGACGCTCGGGCGATCGGCGAGCTGTTCCGGGACGGCGTGCCCGTCATCGTCAACCTGACCGGCATGGAGCCGTCGGACGCCAAGCGGGTGGTGGACTTCGCGGCCGGACTGACCTTCGGGCTGCGCGGGTCCATCGAGCGGGTCGCCACCCGGGTCTTCCTGCTCACTCCGGCCGACTACCAGGTGGTGAGCGGCGACGCCGGGCGCAGGGGCGACGGCTTCTTCAACCAGAGCTGACAGCCGGGGCCGCTCACCGCCGTCGCGCCCCCGGCCGTCGCCCGACGGCCGCCACATCACCGGGCGCCGCTTCCCGACCCGCTGATTCCCGACCGCTGATTCCCGACCGCCGGTCACCGGCTGTCGCTCACCGGCCGTCGTTCATCGACGGGCCGTCCACCGGACGTCGTTCACCGGTCGCCGTTCATCAGGCGTCGCTCACCGGTCGTCGCTCGCGATCCGTGCCATGGCTCCGGTAGCGGCGCCTGCGGCGGAAGCCGTGGACCTAGGGCGTGTTTCGAAAGTCCCGCCTGGCCGGAGGTGTCCGGCACGCACTCCCCCGTAGCCCTTCGGGCACGGGAGGTGCCCCACGCCGCGTTGTCGGTCGTCGGCGCAGCCCGCTGCGCTCTCTCCCCCTGGGCCTGGCGGCCCGGGAGGTGCCCCCACCCTCCGCCTTGCGATCGCACGCACCGGACACCTCCGGCCCCGCCCTTCGGGCGGACGACGCTACTTTCGAAACACGCCCTAGTCCCCGCGAAAGGCGTCCAGTCCGGTCAGGGCCTTGCCCAGCACCAGTTGGTGCATTTCCACGGTGCCCTCGTAGGTGAGCACCGACTCGAGATTGGTGGCGTGCCGCATCACCGGGTATTCCAGCGAAATGCCGTTGGCGCCCAGGACGGTCCGGGCCGTACGGCAGATCTCGATCGCCTCGCGCACGTTGTTGAGCTTGCCGAAGCTGACCTGCTCCGGCCGCAGCCTCCCGGCGTCCATCCGCCGCCCCAGATGGTGGGCCAGCAGAATGCCCTTGTGCAGTTCCACCGCCATGTCGGCGAGTTTGGCCTGGGTCAGCTGGAAGCCGCCGATCGGCCGGCCGAACTGCTCGCGGGTCTTCGCGTAGTCGACCGCCGTCTCGAAGCAGCTGCGCGCCGCGCCCATCGAGCCCCAGACGATGCCGTACCGGGCGTGGCTGAGGCAGCTGAGCGGCCCGCGGAGTCCGGTGACTTCAGGCAGCACGGCGTCGGCGGGCAGCCGGACCTCGTCGAGGACGAGTTCGCTGGTGACCGAGGCACGCAGGGACCACTTGTGCTTGATCTCGGGGGCGGAGAAGCCGGGGGCGTCGGTCGGTACGGCGAAGCCGCGGATGCCCTCCTCGGTCTGTGCCCAGACCACGGCGACGCCCGCCACCGAGCCGTTGGTGATCCACATCTTGCGGCCGGTGAGCACCCAGTCCGAGCCGTCGCGCCTGGCGTGGGTGCGCATGGCGGCCGGGTCGGATCCGACGTCGGGCTCGGTCAGTCCGAAGCACCCGATGATCTCGCCGGCGGCCATGCCGGGCAGCCAGCGCTGCTTCTGCTCCTCGGAGCCGTAGCGGTGGATGGCGTACATGGCCAGCGAGCCCTGCACGGAGACCAGGGAGCGGATACCCGAGTCGGCCGCCTCCAGTTCGAGGCAGGCCAGGCCGTACTGCACGGCGCTCGCGCCCGCGCAGCCGTAGCCGTCGAGGGACATGCCGAGGGCGCCGATGGAGCCGAGCTCCCGGGCGAGTTCGCGGATGTCGGGCAGTTCGCCGCGCTCGTACCAGTCGGCGATCTCCGGCAGCACGCGCCGGGCCGCCCACTGCCGTACGGTCCCGCGGACGGCGAGGTCCTCCTCGCCGAGCAGGTCGTCGATCCCGAGCGGGTCGCCGGGGTCGAACCGTGGCAGGGTGCGGCTTGCGGACATCGGTCGGCCTCCGGCTCGGTAGGGCGCCGCCACCGGCTCGCGCCGGGCGCTGTGATCATCCCGTTCGGCCCCGACGCTACGGCGCGGTAACCCCCGTCGTCCACCCCTGGCCGGGGCTTCCCCGACCGCCCCTGTCGTCCTCGGGGCGACGGGGCCGGCCGACGGCCTCGTGCCGACCGCCGCCCGTATGCGGCGCCCTCCCCGGCCGGGCGTGCACGTGCCGGCCCGGGCGCGGGTGACGTAACGGCCGGCCGGCGGGTACGGCCGCACGCCGGTGCCCGCCCGGGGAGCGCCGCACGCCGGTGCCCGCCCGGGGAGTCCGGTCCGCCCGGTCAGCCCGTGTGGTCGGCGCCGACCCGGCTGCGGCCGCGGCTCTGCTGGCCGGGCAGCCCGCCCGCGGCACGGCCGGACCCGGTGGCTCCGGGGCGCTCCGCCGCCGGGCCGTCGGTGTCCTCCGGCTCGTCGCCGTACTCCTCCATGGACCGGGGCAGGCGCAGCGCGGCGCAGGCGCCGAGCAGCAGCAGGACGCCGCTCACCACGAGCGTGACGTGCAGGCCGTGGACGAAGGCCTGGCGGGCGGCGGCGCGCAGGGCGGCGCCCGCGGGGCCGCCGAGCCGGTCGGCCACCTCGTACGCCTCGCCGAGCGAGTGTCCCGCGGCCCGCCCGGCCCGGTCCGGCACACCGGTCACGGCGGAGACTCCCGGCGCGTAGGCCGCGTTCATGACGCTGCCGAGCAGGGCGATGCCGATGCCGGCGCCGAGCTGGTAGGAGGTCTCGCCGATGGCGGCGGCGCCGCCCGCGTCGGCGGCGGGAGCCTCGCTCAGCATCGACTCGTAGGCGCCGAAGAGGGTGGTCTCCAGGCCGAAGCCCAGGAGGATCAGGGCGACGGTCAGCAGCCAGGGCCGGTCGTCCGCTCCCATGAGGGTCAGCGAGAACACGGCGCCGGCGGTGAGCACGAAGCCCGCGGAGACCATGGCGCGCGGCCCGAAGCGCTGGAGCATCCGGGAGCCGAGGAGCCCGGCGGCCATCGCGGCGACGGTCAGCGGCACCATGCGCAGCCCGGTCTCCAGCGGGGAGAAGCCGAGGACCAGCTGAAGGTACTGGGTGGCGATGAGCTCCAGGCCGACCAGCGCCAGCATGCCGACGACGATGCAGCCCACGGAGGTGCCGAAGGCGGGGCGGGCGAACATCCGCAGGTCCACCAGCGGGTGCTCGCGGCGGCGCTGCCGGCGGACGAAGAGGAGGAGCAGCAGGGCTCCGACGATCAGCGGAATCAGGGTGACCGGGTGCAGCACGGCTTCGCCGCTGCCGGCCCGCTTCACCCCCAGCACCATGCCGAACAGGCCGAACGCCGCCATCAGCGCGCCCAGCACGTCCCAGGGGCCGTTGCGGTCGCCGGTGGACTCGGGCAGCAGCCAGCGGCCGACCGGCAGGCAGACGGCCATCAGCGGGATGTTGATGAGGAAGACCGAGCCCCACCAGTAGTGCTCCAGCAGGAAGCCTCCGAGCAGCGGTCCGATCGCGGCACCCACCGCGGCGACGGCGCTCCAGATGCCGATGGCCAGGGCCCGTGCGCGGCGGTCGGGGAAGACCTGCCGGAGGATCGACAGCGTCGCCGGCATGATCATCGCGCCGCCGATGCCCAGCAGGGCGCGGGCGCCGATCAGCACCTGCGCGCTGTCCGCGGCGGCGGCCACGGCGGAGGCGACGCCGAAGAGGGCGTAGCCGAGGAGGAGGACCCGTCTGCGGCCGACCCGGTCGCCGAGGGTGCCGAAGAGAATCAGCAGGGAGGCGGCGACGAGCGGATAGGCGTCGACGATCCACAGGAGTTCGATGGAGCCCGGCCGCAGGTCCTCGCTGAGCGCGGGGACCGCGACGTGCAGCACGGTCGCGTCGAGGGCGACGAGCAGCAGGCTGACGCAGAGGACGACGAGCACGGCCCAGCGGTTGGCTCCGTGGTCGCTCGTGCCGCGCCGATGCCGAGGAACGTCCGCCGCCCGTTTGTCGCGGGCCGTGGTCGTTCCGGACATGTACGCACCTCCCAGTATTCCGCTCGGTCGGCGGGCCCCGGACGGACGGGACTGCGGCCCGGCGGGCCCGGCTTCGAACGCGAGTGAATCGTCAGGGTACGCGAGCCGCGGCGCCGGGACGGGGCCCCGGCCCACCTCGGCCACCGGGGGCGCGTGGTATCCGTCACGATCCTCCCGAGCCGCCCACCACCCCGGGGTGACCGGCCACCGACACAGCGTGACGGGAGCGGCCGCCTCCGGAGCGCGGACCCCCGGCCGGCCCCCGCACACCTTTCCCCGGACCGGGAACCGCCAGGTCATAACCTTGATCAACGATCATTCCCGAACGTTCCGGAACTTCCGGTTCCGGCCGTTCCGCAACGGTGCGGACAATTCACGGCCACATCGGGGTAAACACACTCGCCTTACCCGCCGGAGGGCCGGAAAAATGGCCTCACGGAATTCATCCGGCCTGTGCTCGGGCTTTGCGGAGGCGTGCTGAATTTGTATCTCGGTGAGGTCCGGGCCACATCACATCGTCATCACGAACCCTCTGGTTCGAGCCGGGGGCACCGCTCACCCCCTGTAACGTCGATTGGGTGCGTACCAACCAAATCTTCGCCCGACTGGAGCAGGAGCCGGAGCGACCCAGCAACCGCGATGTGCCGCGGATGAGCCGGACACGCACGGTGCTGTTCGGCTCGGCCGTGTGGTTCTACGTGGCCATCGTCGCGGCGGTTTTCGTGAGCGACCACCTCGTCCGGCTGGACTGGCAGGTCATGCTCTTCCGGCCCTACAAGCAGTGGCCGGAGCTGCACGCCTTCCTCGACTACTTCGTGGTGCTGGGCCAGCGCGGCCCGACCGCCGTGCTGGTCGCCGCGTGGCTGGGCTGGAGATCCTGGAGACAGCGCACGCTGCGCCCGCTGCTCGCGCTCGGCGTCGCCCTGCTCCTGCTCAACATCACCGTCGGCGCGGTGAAGTACGGCCTCGGGCGTCTCGGCCCGCACTACGCCACGACCGTCGGCTCGGCCGAGATGTGGTCCGGCGGCGACATATTCCCCTCCGGGCACACCGCGAACGCCGTGGTGACCTGGGGCATCCTGGCCTATCTGGCGACCACCCCGCGCGCCCGGCGGGTGCTGTCGGTCGTCGCCGCCGTCTTCGCGCTCGGCGTGGGCGCCACCACCGTGTACCTCGGTACGCACTGGGTCAGCGATGTGCTCCTGGGCTGGGCCGCGGGCCTGGTCGTGCTGCTGGCCCTGCCCTGGTTCGAGCCGGCCATCGCCACCGTCGAGGCGTGGATCTTCGCGCTCCGCGCCCGCTACCGCGCGACCGGCAGCCTGGCACCGCGGCCGCTGCCGCCGGTGGGCGCCCGCACCTCCCCGCTGGTCACGACGCGCGCCCCGGCGCCGGAGAAGGTGCCGCACGGCCTGGAGCCGGTCATCGTGAGCAGTGGGCACGGCTCCGGCGGCCAGAGCGCCCGCAGTGCGGAGAACCGGCCGCACCACCCCGCCCGCCCGCACACCAGCCGCTCCGAGCGCAGCCCGGTCAGCCCGACCGGGAGCCGCAGGCCACCGCACTCCGACCGGGCGCCGCGGACCGCCCCGCTGGGCCCGGCGACCGGGCGCGGACGGGCGGGCGGCTGACTCCACGCACCTCCGAGCCGCGGGGACGGTACGCACCCCGGTTCCCCGCACCACACGGCCCCGGCGCTCTGCTCAGCGCCGGGGCCGTCGTCGTATGTCGGGGGGCTCGCCGTGATGTCCGGGCCGGCGTCGTGACGGCCGGGCCGGCGTCGTGACGGCCGGGCCGGCGTCGTGACGGGCCGGGTCGGCGGTTCCGCGGGCTCCCGGCTGCGCCCTGCCCCGGCCCGCAACGGGCCGCTCCGCAGGACCAGCGGGCGGGCCGGTCCGTCACGCGCGGGCCGCTCCGCGCGCCGCCCGGCGCCGGTTCCGCTTCCGTAGGGGCGGGCGCCGGGCCCGGCGGTACCGCGGCCCGGCGCCGCCCCGTTCCGGTCAGCCCTTCCAGCAGCGGACGACGACGCCGTCCCGGACCGCCAGATTGAGGCGGCCCGTCAGGTACTCCATGGTGATGATCGCGTCCGGCGGGAGGGTGCGGACCGTGGTCCAGCCGCGCTGCCGGGCGCGCTCCTCGGCGGCGGAAGCGTCAAGTCCGACATAGGACTCGAAGTCGTCGTCCGTCGGCTCGGGTGGGGTCGATGCGTCGCTCATGGTGGCCACCGTAGGCGCCCCCGAAGACGTGACGGAAGGCACGTCCGAGCGACCGGCGGATCCGCGGGTCGTCACGCTTGTGTCACAAGCTGTCGCGTCGACTTCATCACCCCAGCGTCACCCGTACGTGCCCTCCTACGGGCCCCGGAACTCCGGCCATTCGCCGCCGAATTACGTTTCTGACGCCTTGTCCAATAGCCCTCGAAAAACCCGGGGAAATAGTTAACACGGTTCCCGGAAAAGGCCGTTCGAGCCCGTCTGGAACTCGATGTTTGCCGTAGGGCAAACGTGGTACCCGATGCAGCGAGGCAACGATGGCTGACACTTCGAAAAACTCAGAGAAGAGCGCGGCGGACGACCGTCCTCCGGCGTTGGACGTCCTCCGGCGAGCCGGGGCGCAGCTCGCCGAGCTGACCGGCCTCCGAGCAGAGGCGGTGACCCGGCTCGAACGCACCGAGAAGGGCTGGATCGTGGAAGTGGAGATCCTCGAGCTGGCCCGGGTGCCGGACACGATGAGCCTGATGGCGTCCTACGAGATCACGACCGACCCGGACGGCACTCTCACCGGCTACCGCCGGCTGAGCCGTTACGAACGCGGCCGTTCCGACCGGAGATGACGCCGGTCGGCCGGAGCCGGCTCCGCCGCACACCCATGCAGAAGCGAGAGAGGAAGGTCCGACATGTCCGTTGTCCCGGCGCAGCAGACCGGGGGTTCAGGCGGCTCCAGCGGTCTGTACGACGTCCTGGAACTGGTCCTCGACCGCGGGTTGGTGATCGACGCGTTCGTGCGGGTCTCACTGGTCGGCATCGAGATACTCAAGATCGACATACGCATCGTGGTCGCGAGCGTCGACACGTACCTGCGGTTCGCCGAGGCCTGCAACCGGCTCGACCTGGAGTCGGGCCCGAAGAAGAACCCCGGACTGCCGGACCTGGTCGGTGAGATCACCGAGTCCGGGGCGAAGGGCAAGTCCAAGGGCGCGCTCTCCGGCGCCGCCGAGACGCTCTCCGAGGCGTTCAAGCAGGGCCAGTCGGAGGCGGACGGCGGTGACAAGGAGCCGGCGCGACGGCCCCGCCGCACGACGTCCCGCCGTAAGGAGGAGTCGGAGTGAGCACCTACGTCTACGGCATCGTCCTCGCCGCGCACCCGGGTCTGCCCGACGGGCTGGCCGGCATCGGCGACCCGCCGAACCCGGTCCGCACCGTGCGGGAGGGCGATCTGGCCGCGGTGGTCAGCGACGCTCCCACCGAGCTGCGGCCCAAGCGCCGTGACCTGCTGGCCCACCAGCACGTCCTGACCGAGGCGGGCGCCTCGGGAGCCGTGCTCCCCCTGCGGTTCGGCAGCCTGTCGGACGACGACGCCGCCGTGCGGGCCGCGCTCGCCGGTCAGGCGGAGCACTACCGGGAACAGCTCGGCCGGCTCGACGGCCGGGTGGAGTACAACGTGAAGGCCGTGCACCACGAGGAGGCCGTGCTCCACCTGGTGGTGCACGAGAACAGCGAGGTGCGCGCGCTCACCGAGGCCAACCGGGCCGCGGGCGGCGGTTCGTACCAGGACAGGCTGCGGCTCGGCGAGCTGGTGGCGAACGGCGTCAAGACGCGGGAGGCGCACGACGCCGTGGCCGTGGAGTCGGCGCTGGCGCCGCACGCCGAGCAGCACAGCCACGGTCCGGAGACCTCCGGCTGGCTGGTGAATCTCTCCTTCCTGCTGAACCGCGCCGAGTCGGCGGCGTTCCTCAATGCCGTGGAGGAGTTCCGGCAGGCCAATCCGCAGCTCGATGTGCAGGCGACCGGACCGCTCCCGCCGTACAGCTTCGTCTCCACGGAGCGGGCGACCGCGTAATGGGCCTCCTCGGCGAGATCCTCCTGCTGCCCGCAGCACCCGTCCGCGGTGCGGGCTGGGTGCTGCGGCAGGTGGTGGCGGAAGCGGAACGGCAGTACTACGACCCGGCGGCCGTTCAGCGGGAGCTGAGCAGCCTGGCCGAGCAGCTCGATCAAGGGCTGATCGACGAAGCCGAGTTCGACCGGCGCGAGGACGAGCTGCTGGACCGTCTCGAGGTCGCACAGCAGCGCCGCGCGGCGGCTCCGGGGAGCGGATTCGCTCCCCCCTCGAACGAGGGAAGGACCTCATGACGAACCGACTGGCAGTGGCGCTGGCCGTGACCGCGGGCTATGTGCTCGGACGTACGAAGAAGGCCAGACTGGCCATCGGCGTCGGCAGCATGGTCCTGGGCAAGCGGCTCAACCTCTCCCCGCAGCAGCTCGTGGGGACGCTCACCGAACAGCTCCGGGCGAACCCGCAGCTGGCCGAGGTCCGCGACCAGCTGCGCACGGATCTGCAGGGGGTGGGGAAGGCCGCGACGAGCGCCCTGATCACCCGGCAGCTCAACGCACTCGCGGACAACCTGCACGGCAGGACCCTCGACGTCCGGGACCGGATCGACACGGGCAGGCTCACCGGCGGCCCGGTGGACGACGACGAGCACCCGGCGGACGACAAGCCCGCCGACGACGCGTACGAGGCACGCGGCAGCGACCGCGCCGGGAAGGACGCCTCCGGGGGCTCGGAGGACTCGGAGGCGCCGCGGCGCCGGCGTCCCGCGAAGAAGGCCGAGGGGACCGGCGGGAAGAGCCGGACCGGGTCGGACGGGAGCAGGTCGGACGGGACCGGTTCGGACGGGAGCGGGTCCCGGAAGACCGCGGCGAAGAAGGCCCCCTCCGGGAAGGCCCCGGCGAAGAGGCCGGCCGCTTCGAAGAAGACCGCGGGGTCGGCCGCGAGGAACGCGGGGCCGGCGGCGAAGAAGACCGCGGGCACCGCCCGGCGGGCGACCGGCCGGCGCAGCGGAGGTGGCGACCGTGACTGACGGACCGAAGGGCACGGGCAACCCCGTCTCCACGCTCAAGGACAGCGTGGTGGGCAACCCCGCCACCGACCGGCTCAAGGAGGAGGCCGCGGCGTTCGCGGCCGCCCAGGCCCAGCGGCTGTTGATATCCGCCGGCCGGAAGCTGGGCGGGGCGACCACGAAGCTCAACGACGTCGCCGAGGGCAACAGCCCCGGGCTGTTCCACCTGGCGAAGGAGGGCGGCAAGAAGTTCGCCGAGGGCAAGGGCCCGGTGCGGTCGGCCGTGGAGATCGGCGCGGCGAACCTCAAGGACACCCTCAAGGACAAGGTCAAGGGCGCCTTGCAGGGCCTGGGCGGCGGCAAGCGCAAGGGCGGCGGGGGCAAGGGCAGGTTCGTCACCATCGTCGAGGACATCGACGTCGGCGTGCCCGTCCGTGAGGCGTACAACCAGTGGACGCAGTTCCAGGAGTTCAGCACCTTCGCCAAGGGCGTGCAGGGGGTGGAGTCGGCCGACGACACGACGTCCAACTGGCGCGCCAAGATCTTCTGGTCCAGCCGCAGTTGGAAGGCGAACACCACCGAGCAGATCCGGGACCGGCGCATCGCCTGGACCTCGGAGGGCGCCAAGGGCAGCACCAAGGGCGTCGTCACCTTCCACCCGCTGGGCGAGAACCTCACCACGGTGCTGCTGGTCATCGAGTACTACCCCAAGGGGCTGTTCGAGAAGACCGGGAACATCTGGCGCGCTCAAGGCCGTCGCGCCCGGCTCGACCTCAAGCACTTCCGCCGCTTCCTGATGATGCGCGGCGAGGCCACCGGCGAGTGGCGCGGCGAGATCCGGGACGGCGAGGTCGTGCTCAGCCACGAGGACGCCCTGGCCGAGGAAGAGCAGGAGGAGGCGCACGGCGACGGCGCCGAGGACCGCGCGGCCGGGGACGACGGCCGCGGGGACGAGGAGTTCGACGACGGTACCGAGGGCTATGAGGAGGCCGAGGAGGCCGACGCCGAGTACGACGATCCGGACGGCGAGGACGACGACGGCGAACCGTACGACGAGGACGGGCACGACGCCGACGACGAGGCGGCGGAGGACGAGGAGCTCCCCGACGACGAGTACGAGGCGGAGGACGAGGACGAGGACGACAGCGACGGCGACGGCGACGGCGACGGCGACGGCGCGTATGCGACCGAGGACGCCCACGAGGACGACTACGACGACGCGTACGACGACGAGGTGGCCGAGGAGGAGCCGGAGCGCGTCCGCGCCTCCCGCTGACCTCCCGCTGACCTCCCGCCACGGCCGATGAGAAGAGGACCGCCGGAAATGACGGGAACCCTGCCCGAGCCGTACGGCTCCTCCGGCAGCAGCGCCAACCTGGCGGACATCCTGGAACGGGTGCTCGACAAGGGCGTCGTGATCGCCGGAGACATCAAGATCAACCTGCTCGACATCGAGCTGCTCACCATCAAACTGCGGCTCATCGTGGCCTCGGTCGACAAGGCCAAGGAGATGGGCATCGACTGGTGGGAGCACGACCCGGCGCTGTCCTCAGGCAGCCGCAGCCGGGAACTCGCCGCGGAGAACCAGGAGCTCCGCGACCGGATCGCCGCCCTCGAACAGCGGGATCCGGAGCGGCGGAAGCCCGAGCTGCCGGACGCGTCCGAGCAGCGGAAGAAGCCGGACCGGCGGGAGGAGAGGCCATGACCGCGCTGCTGAGTTACGTCTATGCGGTGACCCGCTCCGCGGACTGCCGGCTGCCCGAGGACCTGCGCGGCATCGGCGGGGCGCCGGTGGCCGTGGTCGCGGAGGACGGGCTCGCGGCCGCGGTGACCGCGGTGCCCGCCGCCGACTTCGAGGAGGCGCCGCTGCGCGCGCACCTGGAGGACCTCGAGTGGCTGGAACGGACCGCCCGCGCGCATCAGCACGTGGTGGACGCGGTCGCCGCGACCGGCTGCGCCCTGCCGTTGCGGCTGGCCACGGTCTACCGCGACGAGCAGGGCGTACGGCAGATGCTCGCCTCCGGACGGGAGCGGTTCGGGCCGGCGTTCGCCCTGCTGGAAGGGCGGGACGAGTGGGGCGTGAAGATCTACACGGACAGCGGCCCGTCCGCCCCCGAGGACGCTTCCGCCGCCGCGTCGCCGGCCCGTGCGCGACCCGCTTCGGGGCGCGACTACCTGCGGCAACGACAGCAGCAGCGCAAGGCGCAGGAGAGCACCCGGCAGCAGGCCGACGACCGCGCGCGGAAGGCCCATGAGGCGCTCGCCGGACTCGCCGAACGCTCCCGGCTGCACCGTCCGCAGGACTCCCGGCTCTCCGGGGCGAGCGGGCAGAACGTGCTCAACGGCGCCTATCTCGTGGACCGGGGGGAGGCGGCGGCGTTCCGGTCGCTGGTGAGCCAACTGGCCGGCCGGGCCGCCGGGCTGCGGATCGAGCTGACCGGGCCCTGGGCGCCGTACTCGTTCACCTCGGCCGACTCCGACGCCTACGCCGGCGCCGGCGCCGGCCCGACGAACGGCGCCCGCCCGACGCACGGCAGCGGCCCGACGAACGGCACCGCAGGCGAGCGGTCCTCCGGGGCGGAGGGGGCGGCCTGATGACCATCGAACCGTCCCCGTCCCTGACCCCGCCCGTGACCCCGTTCCCGGAGCCGATGGCGGAGCGGCAGATCGCGCTGGTGGACCTCCTGGACCGGCTGCTCGCGGGCGGAGTCGTCCTCGCCGGCGACCTGACGCTGCGGATCGCCGACGTCGATCTGGTCCGGATCGATCTGCACGCGCTCATCAGCTCGGTGAACGAGAACGTGCCGTCGCCGTGGGACACCGGAGAGGGGTGACGGCGGCGTGGAACGTCCGCACAACCGGCTGGAACTGGACCGGGACACCGTCGAGCGCGATCTGATGCGCCTGGTGCTGACCCTGATCGAGCTGCTGCGCCAGCTCATGGAACGTCAGGCACTTCGCCGGGTCGACCAGGGGGACCTGACGGAGGACCAGGAGGAGCGGATCGGGCTGACCCTGATGCTGCTCGCCGAGAAGATGGAGGAGCTGCGGGACCAGTTCGGGCTGGAACCCGAGGACCTCAACATCGACCTCGGCCCCCTGGGTCCGCTGCTCCCCCGCGACTGACCGGTGCGGGCCGGGAACCGGTGAACCGGCCCGGCCCGCACCGAGGCCCCGGATGCCGGGCCGCAGGGCAGGGGCCGCCGTGCCACAGGGCAGGGGCCGGCCCGGTGGCTCCCGCCCGGTGGACCGGCGTTCCGCTGCGGCGTGCTGCCGGGCGAACCAGGCGAAGGGGGCATAACGTTCCCGTGGAGCGGCGGCCGGAGGGCCCGCGCCACGACGGGTGAAGGGGCGTTGATGAGCAGCCGGACCGAGGAGGCTAGCGCCGGCCCCGCACCGGTGCGGACACCCGGGCAGATCGCCGTCGACTGGCTGACCACCACCGACCACAAGAAGATCGGCCACCTCTACCTGATCACGTCGTTCGCCTTCTTCCTGGCGGGCGGCGTGCTGGCGCTGCTGATGCGCGCCGAGCTGGCCCGTCCGGGCCTGCAGATCGTCTCCAGCGAGCAGTTCAACCAGGCGTTCACCCTGCACGGCACGATCATGCTGCTGCTCTTCGCCACCCCGACGTTCGCCGGCTTCGCCAACGAGATCATGCCGCTCCAGATCGGCTCCCCCGATGTGGCCTTCCCCCGGCTGAACATGCTGTCGTACTGGCTGTTCCTGTTCGGCGGACTGATGGTGCTGGGCAGCCTGCTGACGCCGGACGGGGCCGCCGACTTCGGCTGGACGGCCTATGCCCCGCTGAACGGCTCCACCCGGTCGCCCGGCATCGGAGCCGACCTCTGGATCATGGGGCTGGCGCTGGCCGGGTTCGGCACGATCCTGGGGTCGGTCAACTTCATCACCACCATCATCTGCATGCGCGCCCCCGGCCTGACGATGTTCCGGATGTCGATCTTCACCTGGAACACCCTCTTCACCTCGATCCTGGTGCTGATGGCGTTCCCGGTGCTGGCGGCCGCACTGCTCTGCCTGGAGGCGGACCGCCGCTTCGGGGCGGTGATCTTCCAGCCGGAGAACGGCGGTGCGCTGCTGTGGCAGCACCTCTTCTGGTTCTTCGGCCACCCGGAGGTCTACATCATCGCGCTGCCCTTCTTCGGCATCATCACCGAGATCCTCCCGGTGTTCTCCCGCAAGCCGATCTTCGGGTACGTGACGCTCGTCGCCGCCACCATGGCGATCACCGGCCTGTCGGTGGTGGTGTGGGCGCATCACATGTTCGCGACGGGCGCGGTGCTGCTGCCCTTCTTCTCGCTGCTGTCCTTCCTCATCGCGGTCCCGACCGGCGTCAAGTTCTTCAACTGGTCCGGCACGATGTTCCGCGGCTCGCTGTCGTTCGAGACGCCGATGCTGTGGGCGGTCGGCTTCCTGGTGACCTTCCTGTTCGGCGGGCTCACCGGCGTCCTCCTGGCCTCCCCGCCGCTGGACTTCCACGTCACCGACAGCTACTTCGTGGTGGCGCACTTCCACTACACGGTCTTCGGCACGGTGGTCTTCGCGACGTTCGCCGGCTTCTACTTCTGGTGGCCGAAGTTCACCGGCCGGATGCTCGACGAACAGCTCGGGAAGATGCACTTCTGGACGCTGTTCATCGGCTTCCAGACGACGTTCCTGGTGCAGCACTGGCTGGGGGCCGAGGGGATGCCGCGCCGGTACTCCGACTACCTGGCGGCCGACGGCTTCACCGCCCTCAACACCGTCTCGACGATCGGGGCGTTCCTGCTCGGCCTGTCCACCCTGCCGTTCCTCCTCAACGTCTGGCAGACCTCGCGCGAGGGCCGCAAGGTGACGGTGGACGACCCGTGGGGGTACGGCAGGTCGCTGGAGTGGGCGACCGCGTGTCCGCCGCCCCGCCACAACTTCGTGACACTGCCGCGGATCCGCTCGGAGTCGCCCGCGTTCGATCTGCACCACCCCGAGGTGGCCGAACTGGAGGAGCCCCCGCGGGGCGGGGAGCGCGCGGTGGCCGAGTGGGAGAAATGAGACCGGCGGGCCACGGAGCGCGGACCGGTCCGAACGATGACCAGGCCGGTGACACCCGGCCCGGGTGCGGTCCGGGGCCGGTCCGGGGCCGGTGCGGTGCGGGCCCATGCGGTCCGGGGCCAGTGCTCGGGGCGCAGCGGGTCTCAGTGCCCGGCCCCCGCGGTGCCCGCCGGAATCGGGACGGGGCCGGAGCCGGCCCGGGGCAGCCGTGCGGGCCGCCCCGGACGGCGGATCACGCGGCGGCGGAGCCGTCCACGGGACCGATCCGTACGGACAGGTTGTTGTCCGCCGTGTAGTACGGGCCCACTTCGGCCGGGCCCTGCGGGGCGGTCACCGGCTGCGCCGGGTAGGTGAAGATGTGCTTCCTGTCCGGCACGTCGTCGAGGATCCGGGCGATCCGCACCGGCTCGGCGCCGGCGGTGGGGCGCAGCCACAGGTCCCAGCGGTCGGCGCCGCCCTCCCAGACCTCCGACAGCTCCTTGTAGGGAAGCGTGAAGGCGAGGTGCCGGTCGCAGCCCCCGCCGCGGACGGCGCTCTCCGCGCACGCGTCCGCCGTCCGCACCAGGGAGGGGTCCCGGCGGCAGCGGGCCTCGGCCGTGGCGTCCCGGCCCGCGGTCACGCCGTACAGCCGCACCTGGACGGTCAGCGCCCCGTCCGAGAGCAGGATCTCCCCGGCCTCGGCGTGCGGGGTCCGGTGCCAGCTGCGGACGGAGAGGTTGCCGTGCTTGGTCGCGTACGGGACGCGGACGGCCACCGAGGGCCGGTCCGGGTCGGGGCGCCGGTCGACGAGGGAGCGGAGGTCCAGGATGCCGGGGGCCAGCCGCGCCGGTTCGCCGCCGCCGAGGGCCACGGACGCGTCCCAGCGCCCCTCGGGCAGCGGCACGGTGCTGGGCAGCACGGCCCGCAGCCGGCTGTCGTTGGCGTGGACCAGGGGCAGCCGCACCTCGTCGGCGGCGCCGTCGCCGCGCCGCCGCAGGACCAGCGCGGCGTCCCAGCCCTCCGGGGCCGGTGCGCCCGCGGGCGCGGTGATGTCGAAGGTGAGACCGCCCGCGGAGTCCGCGATGCAGTCGGCGTCGGGGGTACCCGTGCCGAGGGTCACGGGAAGGACGGTCACGGCGATGGGCTCCTTCTCGGTGCGGGACTGGGGCTCTGCCGACCGGTCGGCAGCGGTGGGGGCGGGCGGTCCGGAGTCGGCGGTCATGCGGGGCTGCCTCTCCGCAGCGCGCCGCGGCTCGCGTCCCGGACGGCGTACGCGCCGCCGAGCAGCGCGCCCTGGGTGCGGTGCAGGGAGCCGCGCAGCCGGGTCCGGGCGCTGCCGCGGCCGCACTTGGCGACCAGGTCGGTGAAGAGCGACTCGTAGCGGCCGGCGACCCGGGAGGGGTCGAAGCGCGCCGAGCCGTGCAGGGCGGCGTGGCCCATGCGCTGCCGCTGCTCGTCGTCGTTGATGAGCTTCAGCAGTGCGGCGGCGACGGCGTCGGCGTTCCGCGGCGGCACCAGCAGCCCGTCGACCCCGTTGTCGATGATCTCGCCGGGCCCGTGCGGGCAGTCGGTGGAGACCACCGGCAGCCCGCAGCGCATCGCCTCCACGATGGTCATCCCGAAGGATTCGAGGCTGGAGGTGACCGCGGCGATCGACCCCTTGGCCCACTCGGGCTCGATGGGGTTGGCCGGGCCCATGAGGAACACGTGGTTGTAGAGGCCGAGCCGGTCGATCAGGGCGCGCAGCTTGTCCTTCTCGGCCCCGCCGCCGTAGATTCGCAGCCGCCAGTCGGGGCGTTCGGCGGCGACGGTGGCGAAGGCGCTGATGAGCAGGTCGTAGCGCTTGACCTTGGCGAGGCGCCCGGCAGCGACGACCCACTTGTGGGTGCCGTCGGCCGGCTCGACGGCCGGGGCGGGCACGCTGTTGGGCACCGCCTCGATCCGTACGCCGGGCAGCCGCATCCGCCCGCGGTAGGCGGTGGCGTCGGCCTCGGTGACGGTGGTGACGGCGTCGAGCCGCGGGTACAGGCCGCGCAACTCCTTGCGCAGGGCCTCCGAGTGGCTGTCGAGCGTCAGGTGCTCCTGGCCGACGCGGACCGGGCCGCGGCGGGCCTGCCGGGCGATGTGCACATTGATGCCGGGCCGGGTGCCGACGAGCACATCGGCGTCGACCGTCCGCAGATGGCGGGCGATGCGCTGGTCGGTGAGCTCGCTGTACTGCTGGTAGCGGCCTTCCGCCTGCGGGAAGACCCTCGCCGGTCGCCGGTGCTCGGGGCAGCCGCCCTCGTAGCCGTCGGTGTCCTTGCGGATGTCGACGAGATGGCTGAGCCGTACCTTCGCCCCCGGGTCGAACACCGGCTCGTCGCGGTGCCGGAAGACCGAGACGATCTCCACGTCGTGCTGTTCCGAGAGGGTCCGTGCCAGGTTGAACGTTGTACGGATGGTTCCGCCGATGCCGTACGCATTATGAATCAGGAATGAGATGTGCATCCGTCCCCGTATCCCACGCTTCCCTGCGGACAGCCCGTCTCGTCCGCCTACCGATTGGTAAGACCGCCCTTTCCGACTACGGGTTGGTCTCTATCACCGTCTCGTTCCAGAAGTGATGCGATATCGGTAGCGAAGATCGGGAACCCATTCGATTCCGCCCACATCAGGGCTTGTACGGAAGCTGTGGAACCATGAAGCAGTTGTCGGTCATTTCACCACCCTGAGTGGTCCAGCCGCCGGCGCCACCGCGGGCGTCATCACTCCAACGAGCGACGGACGGACAGGCCCGCCGGGTCTTCGGGGGTTCGGGCGACGGTGTGAACGACACCGGCAGCAGCAGCCCGCGCGCCGTGTACGGCGCGTGGCGCGTCATGAAGCGCTCGACGCAGGCGCGGGTGAGCCGGTCCCCGCAGGACCGGGCGGCGTCGGTGAACCACATGGCGGCGGCCCATCCCTCCAGTTGCCATGGCGACAGGGTGTCCCCGCCGGGTTGTCCGCGCATTGCGTCACGAAACGCGCGAACAGCGGATTGGCCGGTGTCGTCGTAGTTGCGGCTGGATCCTGTCGCCCAGAGGGCGTTGCGGCAGGCCGGCAGCACCGCCAGCAGCACCGTGAGAAGCACCGCCCACCGGCTCCGGTCAGCGACCTCATGGGGCGCTCACCGTGCAAGGCCCCCTAACCGAGCCCGGCCCGCCGGGAACAGCTCGGCCAGGCGCTCCAGCCCCGGGCCCGCACCACGGACTCGGCGACCCTGATCTGTTCGGAGCGGGTGGCGAGGTCGGCGCGCGGGGCGTACGCCCGGCCGCCGTGCGCCTCCCAGGTCTGCTGGCCGAACTGGAGCCCGCCGTAGTAGCCGTTGCCGGTGTTGGCGTCCCAGCGTCCGCTGCTCTCGCACTGCGCCAGCCGGTCCCAGGCCGCCGCCGGCGGACCGGTGCGGCTGCGGGGCGGGGCGGACTCGGCCCAGGCGGCCTGCGGCAGCGGCCCCAGCAGCGCGGCGAGCGTGACGACCATCGGTGTGACACCACGGATGTGCGACATGCCACACGCTACGCACGCCCGGACGCCGGGCCGGTGGAGCCGCGCCGGGCCGGCGGTTCGGGACCGACCCGGTCGGACCATCGGGCGGCGGGCGTTGCCCAGGTCCTGTCGTCGAGCTCCCGTCGTCCGCCCGCAGGCGGACCCCGCGGCGTCAAGTGGGCCGGATCCGCCCGGATTCGGCGTCCCCGCGTGCGTGACCCGGGCGGCAGATCACCCGTTGTCCTCTTATGAGCCGGGAGCTCCTCCCGGCGACCACCACCGAACATCGAGGAGCCCCCCGTGCCGCGCATGCTCGACGTCAGCGATGACGTACGTGCCGAGATCGGCGACGAAGAAGCCGATCGGCTGATCGCGGGCGAGAACGCCCCGGGCAGCTACGACTGCACCTCCTGCCGGACTCCCGGCGACACCGAGCAGGAGCGCACCAGCACGGTGCTGTTCGTCGGTGACGAGACGGCGGTGCTCGCCTTCGCCCACGCCGGCTGCATTCCCTCGCAGGTCGTCCCGGTCTCGGAGGACCAGTTGCAGGGCGCGGTGCGCAGCATCACCGGCGAGGGGGAGCCGGCCGACCACCACGCGCACGGGTACCCGGCGCACGCCGCGCCGTCCCACGCCGCCCATGCGTACCCCCCGCCGTCCCACGAGGCGCCCGCCCACGCCGCTCCCGCCCACGCCGCACCGGCCCACGCCGCTCCCGCCCACGCCGCACCGGCTCCGGCGTACGCCGTCCCGGAGGACCTGCAGGCGGCCCCGCGGCAGGCGGTGATCGGGGTGACCAGCGGGCTGATCCTGATCGACGACAGCCTGTACCCGGCCCTGGTGGTGGAGCCGACCACGCCGATCGCCCGCCCCGGCAGCGACGGCCCCGGCGACGACTTCCTGCCGCTCCTCATCGAGCAGGGCTTCATGCCGGTCACGGACGTCGAGCAGATCCCCGAGGTGCTGCCGGGCTGGTCCGTGCTGTTCGCCATGGGGCAGCTGCACGCGATCCTGCAGCCGTCGGCCACCGGCGGACGGCCGACGGCGTGGTGGCAGGCCCACCAGCCGCTGACCGTGACCGACGGCTGGCGGACGGCGGTCAACCGGATGTCGCGGGTCCTGCTCTTCGCCGCGCCGGTGGGCTCCATCGGCCAGCAGCCGCGCGAGGACCTGATGCGCGACGCCCTGGACCGGGCCGCCGCGGGCGGCGCGCTCGTCTCGGCGGTCATGCCGCTGGCGGGCACATGACCCGGCCTCCCTCGGGTGGTCCGGGGAGTGACGCGGAGTCCGCCCCGCAGGCCGCCGTCCGGCGGACCGGCTGGGGCACCGGCGCGCACCCGGTGCCGCGAACAGGCGGTTTCGCCGCTGCCCCGCATCCGTCCGGGCCCGAGGTCGTTGGCAGCTACGTGCACTCATACGACCCCGCCCCACGACCCCCGTACCAGCACCACATCCCCGGCATGCGCCCGCCGCACGAGACGCCGGCGCAGCAGTCGCCGACGCCGATCTACGACGCGCTGTACGCGGAGTACCGCCGGCAGTTCCGCGCGCTGCCCGGTGACCGCACGGGCGAGGAGGACCTGGGGTTCGCGCCGTTCAACACCGGGGGCCGGCGCCCGCCCCAGCACCGTGCTCCGGAGCACCGGGCGCCGGAGCAGCGCGGTTCGTGGGACCGGGTCCGGACCTGGGATCCGCAGCGGCCGAACCGCCCGGGGTTCCCCCCTGCGCTGCCGCCGGGGCAGCGCGACAACCGGAGGCACGGGCTGTAGCCGGCCCGGCCCCGGCCGTCGGGCGTCACGGCCCGGACCGCTCCCCGCGCGGTGCCGGCCGTCCCGACGGCACGGGGTGCGGCCGGCACGCCCGGGCGTGTGCTCCGCGGCCTACTTCTTCCGGCCGCGCTTCTCGCGGACCCGCACCGAGATGTGGATCGGGGTGCCCTCGAAGCCGAACTCCTCGCGCAGTCGCCGCTCGATGAAGCGCCGGTAGCCGTGCTCCAGGAAGCCGGAGGCGAAGAGGACGAACCGGGGCGGCTTGGTCCCGGCCTGGGTGCCGAAGAGGATGCGGGGCTGCTTGCCACCGCGGATCGGGTGCGGGTGGGAGGCGACGATCTCGCCGAGGAAGGCGTTGAGCCGGCCGGTGGGGATCCGGGTCTCCCAGCCGGCCAGGGCGGTCTCGATCGCCGGGACGAGCTTCTCCATGTGCCGCCCGGTGCGCGCCGAGACGTTGACCCGCGGCGCCCACTGGATCTGGACGAACTCGGTCTCGATCTCGCGCTCGAGGTAGTAGCGGCGCTCCTCGTCGAGGGTGTCCCACTTGTTGTACGCGATGACCAGCGCACGGCCTGCCTCGACGGCCATGGTGATGATCCGCTGGTCCTGGACGCTGATGGTCTCGCTCGCGTCGATCAGGACGACCGCGACCTCGGCCTTCTCGACCGCGGCGGCGGTGCGCAGCGAGGCGTAGTAGTCGGCGCCCTCCTGGAGGTGGACGCGGCGGCGGATACCGGCGGTGTCCACGAACTTCCAGGTCACGCCGCCGAGTTCGATCAGCTCGTCGACCGGGTCGCGGGTGGTGCCGGCCAGTTCGTCGACGACCACGCGGTCCTCCCGCGCGACCTTGTTGAGCAGCGAGGACTTGCCGACGTTGGGGCGGCCGATGAGCGCGATCCGGCGGGGGCCGCCGAGGCCCGCGCCGAAGGTCTGGGCGGGCGCCTCGGGGAGCGCGTCGAGGGCGGCGTCGAGCATGTCGCCGGTGCCGCGGCCGTGCAGCGCGGAGACCGGGTAGGGCTCGCCGAGTCCGAGCGACCACAGCATCGCGGCGTCGGCCTCGGCGTTGGGGCCGTCGACCTTGTTGGCGCAGAGCACCACGGGCTTGCCCGCCCGGCGCAGCAGCTTGACGACGGCCTCGTCGGTGTCGGTGGCACCGACCGTGGAGTCCACCACGAAGACCACCGCGTCGGCGGCCTCGATGGCGAACTCGGCCTGGGCGGCGACGGACGCGTCGATGCCGAGGACGTCCTGCTCCCAGCCGCCGGTGTCGACGACCTTGAAGCGGCGGCCCGCCCACTCGGCCTCGTAGGTGACCCGGTCGCGGGTGACGCCGGGGCGGTCCTCGACGACCGCCTCACGGCGGCCGATGATCCGGTTCACCAGAGTCGACTTGCCGACATTGGGACGGCCGACGACGGCGAGGACGGGCAGCGGGCCGTGGCCCGCCGCGGCGAGCTCGCTCTCGACCTCGTCCGGGTCGAAGCCCTCCTGCGCGGCGAGCTCCATGAACTCCGCGTACTCGGCGTCGCCAAGCTCACCGTGCTCGTCGCCGGTGGGGGTCTGGTCGTTCATGAAGTCTGTTCCTCGTCGTCCATCGTCCGGGCGGACCGGTCCGGTCCGTCCTCAAGTCTCGTCTAACGCCCGGTGGAAAGCCTGGCGTTTTTCAGGTGGGCGGTCAGCCGCTCCTGAATGCGCACGGTCGCCTCGTCGAGGGCCTTGCGCGTCCGCCTTCCGGTGCCGTCCCCGGCCTGGAACGCGTCACCGAAGACCACGTCCACCCGGCTGCGCAGCGGCGGCAGCCCCTGTATGAGCCGGCCGCGCCGGTCGGTGCTGCCGAGCACGGCCACCGGCACGATCGGTGCGCCGGAGCGCACCGCGAAGTAGGCGAGCCCGGCGCGCAGCGACGCGAAGTCGCCCTCGCCCCGGGTGCCCTCCGGGAAGATGCCCAGCACCCCGCCCCGCTCCAGCACACCCAGTGCGTGGGTGATGGCGGTGCGGTCGGCGGTCGTCCGGTCCACCTCGATCTGCCCGATGCCGCGCAGGAACGGATCGAGCGGGCCGGTGAACGCCTCTTTCTTGATCAGGAAGTGCACCGGCCGGGGGGCGGTGCCCATCAGCATCGGGCCGTCGATGTTGTGGGCGTGGTTGACCGCGAGGATCACGGGGCCGGTGGCGGGGACCCGCCAGGCGCCGAGTACCCGTGGCTTCCACAGCCCGTACATCAGGCCGATACCGATGCGGCGGCCGACCGCCGCGCCCCCGGGGCCGGGGGCCCCCGCCCCGGCGGGCGGGGAAACGGTGTCCTTGCGGGTCACGCGGTCCGCTTCTCCTCGATGAGCGTCACGACGCACTCGATGACCTGCTCGAGCGTGAGCTCGGTGGTGTCGACCTCGACCGCGTCGTCCGCCTTGGCCAGCGGCGAGGTCTTCCGGCCGGAGTCGGCCGCGTCCCGCTTGACCAGGGCGTCACGGGTGCTCGCCAGGTCGGTGGCCTCCTTGCCCTTGAGCTCGCCGCTGCGGCGGGCGGCACGGGCCTCGGGCGAGGCAGTGAGGAAGATCTTGAGGTCGGCGTCGGGGAGCACGGTGGTGCCGATGTCCCGGCCCTCGACGACGATGCCCCGCTCCGCGGCGGCCGCGGTGCTGCGCTGCAGCTCGGTGAGGCGGGCGCGGACCTCGGGCACGGCGCTGACTGCGCTGACCGCCCCGGTGACCTCCTGGGTGCGGATCGGGCCGACGGCGTCCGCGCCGTCCACCGCGATGGTGGGGGCGGCCGGGTCGGTGCCGGAGACGATCACGGGCTTCTCGGACGCGGTCGCGACGGCGGCGGCGTCGTGGATGTCGACGCCGTTGCTCAGCATCCACCAGGTGATCGCCCGGTACTGGGCGCCGGTGTCGAGGTAGCTCAGGCCGAGCTTGGCCGCGACGGCCTTCGACGTGCTCGACTTGCCCGTGCCGGAGGGGCCGTCGATGGCGACAATCACTGTTGCCGGTGCGGTCCGGGCGGCGGTTTCCACGGTGACGAACACCTTCCTCGTGCACGGGGCTGGATGAGCTGGGGAGCACCTGCCGGCGGTCGCCGGGGGCAGGTGGCCTTCGGACAAGGTTACTGGCTGGCGGCAGCGGCCCGTACCCGGCGTGGTACCGGCGGCCGGGAGCCCGCCGGGCGCGTCCGCGGGCGCCGGGCCCGTTCTCGGCGTGCCCGGCGGCGGAGCCTACTGCCGGAGCGACCAGCCCTGCTCGCGGAGGGCGGCGGTGAGCGCCGGCACCGCGGAGGGCTCGACCATCAGCTGGATCAGACCGGCCTGCTGGCCGGTGGCGTGCTCGATCCGGACGTCCTCGATGTTGACCCCGGCCCGGCCGGCGTCGGCGAAGATCCGGGCCAGCTCGCCCGGCTGGTCGCCGATGAGCACGGTGACGATCTCGTACACGGCCGGGGCGGCGCCGTGCTTGCCCGGCACCCGCTCGCGGCCGGCGTTGCCGCGGCGCAGCACGTCCTCGATGCCGGCGGCGCCGTCGCGCCGTTTGCTCTCGTCGGCCGCCTGGAGGGACCGCAGCGCCTGCACCGTCTCGTCCAGGTCCGCGGCGACCGCGGCGAGCACGTCGGCGACCGGGCCGGGGTTGGCGGACAGGATGTCGATCCACATCGCCGGGTCGGAGGCCGCGATCCGGGTCACGTCCCGGATGCCCTGGCCGCACAGCCGCACCGCGGTCTCGTCGGCGCCCTGGAGGCGGGCGGCGACCATGCTGGACAGCAGCTGCGGCGTGTGGGAGACGAGGGCGACGGCGCGGTCGTGCGCGTCGGCGTCCATGACCACGGGGACGGCCCGGCAGAGGGCGACGAGCTCCAGGGCGAGATTGAGCACCTCGGTGTCGGTGTCCCGGGTGGGGGTGAGCACCCAGGGCCGGCCCTCGAAGAGGTCGGCGGTGGCGGCGAGCGGCCCGGAGCGCTCCCGGCCGGCCATGGGATGGGTGCCCAGGTACTGGCGCAGGTCGCCGCCGAGGGACTCCAGCTCGCGGCGCGGCCCGCCCTTGACGCTGGCGACGTCCAGGTAGCCCCGGGCGACCCCGCGGCGCTGCGCGTCGGCGATGGTCGCGGCGATGTGCGCCGGGGGCACGGCGACGATCGCCAGGTCGACGGGGCCCTCGGGCTCCCTGTCGGTGCCGGCGCCGAGGGCGGCGGCGGTACGGGCCTGGGACGGATCGTGGTCCACGAGGTGGACGTGGACGCCACGGCCGGACAGGGCCAGGGCGGCGGAGGTGCCGATCAGGCCGGTGCCGATGACGACGGCGGTTCTCACTGGGCGATGTCCTTGCGGAGGGCGGCTGCGGCGCCGAGGTAGACGTGGGAGATCTGCGCTTTGGCGAGGCCGGTCTCGACGTGCGCCAGGAGGCGGACGACCCGGGGCATGGCGCCCTCGACGTCCAGCTCCCGGGCGCAGATCAGCGGCACGTCGACGATACCGATCCCGCGGGCGGCGGCGGCCGGGAAGTCGCTGTGCAGGTCGGGGGTGGCGGTGAACCAGATGCTGATCAGGTCCTCGGAGGTCAGGCCGTTGCGCTCCAGGACGGCGGTGAGGAGCTCACCGACCTGCTCGTGCATGTGGGCGGACTCGTCCCGCTCCAGCTGGACCGCCCCCCGGACCGCTCGTACCGCCACGTCCTCTGCTCCTCCGCGCTCGCGCCTGCCGGTTGCTCGGATGACCAGCCTAGCCAGCCGGGGCCGGGTGCCGCGGCGGTGGCCGCCCCACGAGACGCCGGGCCCGTCTGTCTCCGGGGCCCGGCCCGATGGACATTCCGGGCGGGCGAGAGTGGGAGACGGCATCCGGTCGGGTAGAACGTTGCGCATGATCTTCCATGTGGTGCCGCTGGACGACTGGCTCGCCGTGCCGGACCGCCCGTACGCCCCTCCGACGCTCGGTGAGGAGGGGTTCATCCACTGCTCCCCCGACGAGGCCACCTCGCTCGCCGTCGCGGACGCCTTCTTCCGCGACGCCGTCGGCCCGCTGATGGTGCTGCTGATCGACGAGCAGCTGCTGGACGCCCCGGTCCGCTGGGAGCCCGCCACGTTCCCGCCGCCGCCGGGCAGCGGGCCGGGCGTGCTCTTCCCGCATGTGTACGGCCACATCAACCGGACCGCGGTGGCCGGGATGCTGGAGGTCCGGCGGGGCGCGGAGGGCCGGGCGACCGGCCTCGCCCTCTGGTCATGACCATGCCCTGACACAATCGGGGGATGCCGCACCCTCCCCGGCCCCGGACGTCCTGGTCCGCGACCACACCGTCCACTCCTGTGTGATGGGATCGCGCGCCTTCGGGCTCGCCACCGAGGGGAGTGACACCGACCGGCGCGGGGTGTTCGTCGCGCCGACGCCCCTCTTCTGGTGGTTCGAGAAGGGCGGTGCCGTCCGGCGGCGGGCCCGCCGCGTCCGCCGGGCCGCCGGGTACCGCTCCGTCGGCCATGGTCACACCTCCCAGGCCGCGCCGAGGGCCAGCAGGTCACCGCGGTACTCGATGCGCTCGGCCCACTCCCGGGGCCAGGCGTCCGCCCCCAGGTGAGCCCCCGCGAAGGCGCCCGCCAGGCAGGCGATCGAGTCGGAGTCACCCGCGGTGCAGGCGGCCCGGCGCAGCGCGGTGAGCGGCTCGTCGGGGAAGAGCAGGAAGCACAGCAGACCGGTCGCGAGGGCCTCCTCGGCGATCCAGCCCGCCCCGGTGGCGTCGCAGGGGTCGGCCTCGGGGTCGGGGTGCCGCAGCGCCTCGTCCAGCCGGTCGAGGACGGCGAGGCACTCGTCCCAGCCCCGGGTGATGAAGTCGACGGCCGACGGCGCCTGGGCGTGCTGCCAGAGGTCGCCGAGCCAGCGCTCGTGGTAGGCGGCCCGGTTGTCCCGGGCGTACGCGCGCAGCGCGGCCGGCAGCCGGGCGGGCGCGGTGCCCTCGGCGAGGAGCCGTACCGCGTGCGCGGTGAGGTCGCTCGCGGCGAGCGCGGTGGGGTGGCCGTGGGTGAGGGCGGCCTGCAACTGGGCGGCGCCGGCGCGCTGTTCGTCGCTCAGGCCCGGGACCACACCGACCGGGGCCACCCGCATGTTCGCGCCGCAGCCCTTGGATCCGGTCCGGCTGGCCCGCTGCCACGGCAGGGCGCGGTCCTCGAGCAGGGCGCAGGCGCTCAGACAGGTGTTGCCGGGGGCGCGGTTGTTGTCGGGCGAGCGGTTCCAGCGGATGAACTCCTCGCGCACCGGCGGTTCGAGCGTGCCGGGGGCCAGGGGCCCGTGCTCCATGGCGGTGCGTATGCCCCGGCCGAGGGCGATCGTCATCTGGGTGTCGTCGGTGACGACGGCGGGGGCCGGCAGCCGCATCTCCCGCCAGGGGCCGCACTTGGCGAGAATCGAGGGGACGTTGTTGAACTCGGTCGGGAAGCCCAGGGCATCCCCGAGGGCGAGGCCGATCAGGGAGCCGGTAGCGGTGAGTGGCACGAGTGGGAGTCCTTCCGGTGGCATCGGAAGGACGAGCGTAGTGAGTTGATCACCGGGGCTGCCTCCCGGTTCCCGGAAATCCGGGGTGACCGGCAGCTCCCGCGGCCGTTTCCGGAAAGCCGGCCGCGATGGGGCGGGGCCGGCCGCGATGGGGCGGGCGACGGAAACGCCCGCCCCCGATGCGGGAACGGGCGTTCCGGTCGTGTCCGCCGTGCCGGGCCACGCGGCGGTCGGGACCTTCTAGAGGTCGACCTCGCGCATCAGCATGCCGACCTCGGTGTTGGTCAGCCGGCGCAGCCAGCCGGACTTCTGGTCGCCCAGCGGGATCGGGCCGAAGCTGGTGCGGACGAGCCGGTCCACCGGGAAGCCGGCCTCGGCGAGCATCCGGCGGACGATGTGCTTGCGGCCCTCGTGCAGCGTGACCTCGACCAGGTAGTTCTTCCCGGTGTTCTCCACGACCCGGAAGTGGTCGGCGCGGGCGTAGCCGTCCTCGAGCTCGATGCCGTTCTTCAGCTGCTTGCCGAGGTCGCGCGGCAGGGGGCCCTGGATCGCGGCGAGGTAGGTCTTCTTCACGCCGTACCGGGGGTGGGTGAGGCGGTGGGAGAGCTCACCGTGGTTGGTGAGCAGGATGATGCCCTCGGTCTCGGTGTCGAGACGCCCCACGTGGAAGAGCCGGGTCTCCCGGTTGGTGACGTAGTCCCCGAGGCACTGGCGGCCGTCCGGGTCCTCCATGGTGGAGACGACGCCGGCCGGCTTGTTGAGCGCGAAGAACAGGTACGACTGGGTGGCCACGGTCAGCCCGTCGACCTTGACCTCGTCCTTCTCCGGATCGACCCGGAGGCCCTGCTCGGTGACGATCTTCCCGTTGACCTCGACGCGGTGCTGCTCGATCAGCTCCTCGCAGGCGCGGCGCGATCCCATGCCGGCGCGGGCGAGGACCTTCTGCAGCCGCTCGCCCTCCTGCTCACCGAAGGTCTTGGGCAGCTTGAGCTGCGGCTTGCTGTGCCGGGCCCGGTTGCGCTCCTCGATCTGGGCGTCGAGCTCCCGCGGGCGGGCCGGTACGGGCTTGCGGCCGCGGTTGCCGGTCGGCTTGTTGCTCGGCTTGGACCGCGGGACGCCGCCGGGCTTGTTCGCACCGGACTGGCCGGTGTTGCCGACGTCGTAGCGGCGCTCCTCCGGCCGGGGGGTGCCGGTGCGCTTCTTGTCACCGCGCTTGCCGCCGCCCGCACCGCGAGGGTTCCGGTTGCCGCTGTTCCTGTCGCTGCTTCGCATCAAGGTTCCGTTGTCGAGTGGGTACTGTCTGCATCGTCCGGTGCATCCGGGTCGAACGACGGAACCCCTTCCAGGGAATCCGCCTCGACGGCGTCCACCTCCGGAAGAAACGGGGCGAGCTGGGGCAACTCGTCCAGGCCGCGCAGGCCCATCCGCTCCATGAAGTAGTTCGTCGTCCTGTACAGGATCGCACCTGTTTCGGGTTCCGTCCCCGCCTCCTCCACCAGACTTCGCTGGAGCAGGGTGCGCATCACGCCGTCGCAGTTCACTCCGCGCACGGCGGAGACCCGGGACCGGCTGACCGGTTGACGGTACGCGACCACGGCCAGGGTCTCCAACGCGGCCTGGGTCAGCCGGGCCTGCTGGCCGTCGAGGACGAAGCTCTCGACGGCCGCCGCGTACTCGGGCCGGGTGTAGAACCGCCAGCCGCCCGCGACCAGCCGCAGGTCGAAGCCCCGGCCCTGGGTCGCGTAGTCGTCGGACAGCTCGCGCAGCGCGTCGGCGACGGCCCGGCGCGGCCGCTCCAGGACCTTGGCCAGGTGTTCCTCGGTCGCGGGCTCGTCGACGACCATGAGGACGGCCTCCAGCGCGGGCTTGAGGTCGAGCCCGGCGACGGCCGAGGCCCCGGCGGGCCGCTCCGCCTCCTCCGGCC
The DNA here is from genome assembly GCF_040296705.1 of Streptomyces sp. NPDC002055. Taxonomy (NCBI): domain Bacteria; kingdom Bacillati; phylum Actinomycetota; class Actinomycetes; order Kitasatosporales; family Streptomycetaceae; genus Streptomyces; species Streptomyces sp. NPDC002055. Next base: position 26,811 of record NZ_JBEOXS010000012.1, on the reverse strand, counting down.
CGTCCCCCTCCCGGCCGGCCCCCTCCGGCGCGTCCGGCTCCGCCGGCCCATGCGGCTCCGCAGGCCCATGCGGCTCCGCAGGCCCGTCCGGTTCCGCCGGCCCGTCCGGTTCCGCCGGCCGCTCCGGCCACTGCGCGTCCGGCGGTGACGGCCGGGGGTGCTCCTCCCCCGGCTGCCGCACCCCGGCGGGCCGCTCCAGCGACCGCGGCGACCCGGAGTGCCGCGGTTCGGGCAGCGACACCTCGCGGGCCCTGTCCTCGCTCATGACTGCTCCTTCTGCCGGCTGTCGCCCCCGCCGGACGGGTCCACCGGGGGCTGGTCGAACTCGTCCGTGACGATCGGCTGCTCCCCGTCGCCGCCGGTCCAGCGGACCATGAGCGAGCCGAGCGCCTCCTCCTGGTCCAGGACGACCGCCCGTTCGCGGTAGAGCTCCAGGAGCGCCAGGAAGCGGGCCACGACGGTGAGGGTGTCGGGGGCGTCCTCGGTGAGCGCGTGGAAGCTCGCCTCGCCGAACTCGCGCAACCGGGCGATCATCACCTGGCCCTGCTCACGGACGCTGACCAGGGGCGCGTGGATGTGGTCGACGTACACCTGCGGCTTGGCCCTGGGCTGCATCGCCTTCACCGCGAGCTGCGCGAACCCTTCGGCGCCGATGCTGATGACGACCTCGGGCAGCAGCTCCGCGTGGTGCGGTTCGAGACCCACGGTCCGCGGGTACCGCCGGGCCTCGGCGGTCAGGCGCTCCTGGAAGATCTCCGCGATCTCCTTGTACGCGCGGTACTGCAGCAGCCGGGCGAACAGCAGGTCGCGGGCCTCCAGCAGCGCCAGGTCCGCTTCGTCCTCCACCTCCGCGGCGGGCAGCAGCCGGGCGGCCTTGAGGTCGAGCAGGGTGGCGGCGACGACCAGGAACTCGGTGGTCTGGTCGAGGTCCCAGTCCGGTCCCATGGCCCGGATGTGGGCCATGAACTCGTCCGTGACCTTGGAGAGGGCGACCTCGGTGACATCGAGCTTGTGCTTGGAGATCAGTTGGAGGAGGAGGTCGAAGGGCCCCTCGAAGTTGGCGAGCCGGACGGTGAACCGGCCCGTGGCCTCCTCGCCCCGGGCTTCCCCTTCGGAGCCCCGGGCTCTCCCTTCGGAAGCGCCACCGGCCGCCGCGCCGGGGTCCGCACCGGCCGCGTCCGCCGGGGCACCGGCCGGATCCGGAGCGCCGTCGGCACCGTCGGCACCGTCGGGCGCATCCGGAGCGCGGCCCGCGCCGTCGAGCGCACCGGCCGCATCGGCCGGATCCGGAGCGCCGGCTGCGCCACCGGGCCCGTCGGCAGCGTCCGGGGGCATATCGGCCGCGTCCCCCGGCACCACGTCGGGCGCGCCGCCGCCCGAGGCCCCCGGGAGAGCGGGCTCCGTGGCGGACGGGACCGGCGCGGGAACGGCCTCAGCGCCCGGCGCGGGAACGGCTTCAGCGCCGGGAGCAGAAGCGGGACCGGCCTCAGCACCCGGAGCGGGACCGGCCTCTGGGCCCGGAGCTGGAGCGACCCCTGCGTCCGGCGCGGGAACGGCCTCGGCGTCCGGCGCGGGCGCCGGAGCAGGCACGACGGCGGAAGCGGTGACGGCCGGCTCCGCAGTGGACGGCTCCGTGGTGGACGGCTCCGTGGCGGCCGGCTCCGTGGCGGACAGTGCCGTACCGGGGCCTCGGCCCAAGGAGCGGCGGGAAGCACGCGGCTTCGGCGCGGGTTCGTCGTTCGTCGGCATTGCGGTCCACGGTGCTGGAGGTCCCCGGCCGGAAGCCGGGCGCGGGTCCCCGGTACCAGGGCTCGGCCCGCGACACCGCAGGCTATCCTCCCCGCCCTACCGGGTGGTGGACCGCAACCTGCTCAGCGCCCGCGCAGCCGGCGGACCAGGATGCTCGCGTCGCCCCGCGACTCCAGGTCGGCGAGGACGACCGCCACCGCCTCGCGGACGATCCGGCCGCGGTCCACGGCCAGCCCGTGTTCGCCGCGCAGCACCAGCCGGGCGTGCTCCAGATCCATGAGCTCCTCGGCGGAGACATAGACGGTGATCTTCTCGTCGTGGCGCTCCCGGCCACTGGGGCGGCGGTTCGCCGTACGGGCGCGCCGCCGGGGCTGGCCGCCGGCGGCGGCTCCCGGAGCGGGGGCGGTCCGGTCGGCCGGAGCCGCCGCGGCCGCCCGGTGGGCGGGGGCCGTGCCCTCCTGCCCGGGGCGGCCGGCCGGACGGGCGGTCTGCGCCGGACTCCGCCCGTCGGCCTTCCGGGGGTCCTCGTCCTGCTCGCGTCCGGAGTGCTCCGCGGTGTCCGGGCCCGCGGGCGCGTCGGCGCCCGCGCCGGATGCCGCTCGGCCCTCGCCCGACGGCGCCTGCGCCGCCGGGTCCGGCTCGCCGGCCGGAGCCGGCACACGGGGGGTCCCGGAGGACTCCCCGTGGCTGTGCTGGCGGGGGGAGGACGGCTGCAGTGCCATCCCCCCGGTGGTACGGAACAGTTCGTCGGCCCCCGGAAGACTCACTCGGCGTGGCACCGGGCGAGCACCTCCCTGGCGAGCTGGCGATATGCGGCGGCGCCCACGGAGTTGGAGGCGTACGTGGTGATGGGCTCGCCCGCGACCGTGGTCTCGGGGAAGCGAACGGTCCGGCCGATCACGGTGTGGTAGACGTGGTCGTCGAACGCCTCGACCACCCGCGCCAGGACCTCGCGGCTGTGCACCGTACGGGAGTCGTACATGGTGGCGAGGATGCCGTCGAGCTCCAGCTCCGGGTTGAGCCGCTCCTGGACCTTCTCGATCGTCTCGGTCAGCAGCGCCACACCGCGGAGCGCGAAGAACTCGCACTCCAGGGGCACGATCACCTTGTGCGCCGCGGTGAGCGCGTTGACGGTGAGCAGACCCAGCGAGGGCTGACAGTCGATCACGATGTAGTCGTAGTCGGCCAGCAGCGGCTTCAACGCCCGCTGGAGGGTGGACTCGCGGGCCACCTCGCTGACCAACTGCACCTCGGCCGCTGACAAATCGATATTGCTGGGCAGCAGGTCCATGTTGGGGACGGCCGTCTTGAGGAGGACGTCGTCGGCCGACATGCCCCGCTCCATGAGCAGGTTGTAGACCGTCAGGTCCAGCTCCATCGGGTTGACTCCGAGCCCCACGGACAGTGCACCCTGGGGGTCGAAGTCGACCAGCAGCACCCGCCGGCCGTACTCCGCGAGCGCGGCGCCCAGATTGATGGTCGAGGTCGTCTTGCCGACCCCGCCCTTCTGGTTGCACATCGCGATGATCTTGGCGGGGCCGTGATCGTTCAGCGGACCCGGGATCGGGAAGTACGGCAGGGGGCGGCCCGTCGGGCCGATGCGCTCCCGGCGCTGCCGGGCAGCGTCCGGGGCGAGCGTCGCCGCGTACTCCGGGTCGGGCTCGTACTCCGCGTCGGGGTCGTAGAAGTGCCCCTCGGGCAGGTCGTCGTAGTCGGCGAGACGTGTGGCGGGGTCTGTACCGCCCTGGTCGCCGGCCATGGCGTTCACGTGATGGCCGTCCATGCTCTGATGGGCTGTCGTGATCTGGCGGGCTGCGAAGGTGTGGACAGCGACGGAGCCGACAGCCTCGAGCCCCGAGGGACCCTGGCCACGCGCAGCCATTCCTGGCTGACCACCCCCGGGAGTAAATGTCGACTCATTCACAAGTCGTCTTACCTCCTTGGATGTGACCAGGAAAATTTATCGATAGGTCAGCGTGACACCATGCCGACGGTTGGCGACTCTATGGCGTGTCGACGGTTCACAGCAACACAATCCACCGGACCCGGCGTCATGTGTCGGCAACCGAACCCCCCGATGTCAAGGGCGTATGGACCTCTCCCCGAACTTTTCCGACTGTGCGAATCGGTTAAAGGGTTACGTTCGAGGCGAGTTGACAGACGTTTTCGGGCATGCCGAACGCGTCCGGCCGGACCTTGAGCGACAAGGTCCGGCCCGGCACGCGGTATTGGCGATGTTGACGGCGTCCGTTGACGCCGCCGGGTGGCGACTCAGCCGAGCAGCGTGCTCAGCTCGACGGACGGCAGGGAGTGCGCCTCGGCGACGGGGCCGTAAACGACCTGTCCGTCATGGGTGTTGAGGCCCTTGGCCAGCGCGGCGTCCCGGCGCAGCGCCTCCTGCCAGCCGCGGTTCGCCAGCTCGACGATGTACGGCAGCGTGGCGTTGGTCAGCGCGTGGGTGGAGGTGTTCGGCACCGCGCCCGGCATGTTGGCGACGCAGTAGAAGACCGAGTTGTGGACCTGGAAGGTCGGCTCGGCGTGCGTGGTGGGACGCGAGTCCTCGAAGCAGCCGCCCTGGTCGATCGCAATGTCGACAAGAACACTTCCAGGCTTCATCCGCGACACGAGCTCGTTGGTGACCAGCTTCGGGGCCTTGGCACCCGGGATGAGCACCGCGCCGATGACGAGGTCGGCGTCGAGGACGGCCCGCTCCAGCTCGTAGGCGTTGGAGACGATGGTCTGGATCTTCGTGCCGAAGATCTTGTCGGCCTCACGCAGCTTGTTGATGTCCTTGTCCAGCAGCGTGACGTGGAAGCCCATGCCGATGGCGATCTGCGCGGCGTTCCAGCCGGAGACACCGCCGCCGATGACGACGGCACGGCCGGAGTGCACGCCCGGGACGCCGCCCGGCAGGACACCGCGGCCGCCGGCGAAGCGCATCAGGTGGTAGGCGCCGACCTGCGGGGCGATCCGGCCCGCGACCTCGGACATCGGGGCGAGCAGCGGCAGCGCGCGGGTGGCGGTCTCGACCGTCTCGTAGGCGATCGCGGTGGTGCCGGACTCGAGCAGCGCGTCGGTGCACGCGCGGGACGCGGCGAGGTGCAGGTAGGTGAAGAGCGTCTGGTCCTTGCGGAGCCGGTGGTACTCCTCGGCGATCGGCTCCTTGACCTTCAGCAGCAGGTCGGCCGTGGCCCAGACCTCGTCGGCGGTGGGCAGGATGCCCGCGCCGGCGGCGACGTACTCCTCGTCCGGGATGGAGGAGCCAAGGCCGGCGCCCTGCTCCACGAAGACCTGGTGGCCGTTACGGACGAGCTCGAGCACGCCGGCCGGGGTGATGGCCACGCGGAACTCGTTGTTCTTGACCTCGCGGGGGATGCCGACCTTCACGTCGATCACGGTCCTTGAATGAGGGGATCAGGTACAAACCCCAGCATGCGACTGCATACCGGATGGCACCGCTCCTGTGGCGGCGCAACCAGTCTATTGAAGGATGTCTCGCTGTCTAGCCTTTCAAAGCATCAATCTCGCGTGGAACCGCCACGGATTTCGTAGGCGGTACCGGCGGTATCGCTTAGCAACCGATCGGCCGCGTCCCGTTGCAGCCGGGCGGCGGCCGGGTCACCGAGCCGTTCGAGGGTGCCGGCGGTCCGCAGCAGCAGGGCCGCCTGGAGCCGCTCGTCACCGGCGCGCCGCGCCCAGGTCAGCGCCTCCTCGCAGGTCCGCAGGGCCTCCTCGGGCCGCTCCGCGCACTCCTGCACCCGGGCCATCTCGCCGAGGGCCCGGGCATGGCCCCGTGCGTCGTGCAGCCTGCGGTGCACCGCCGCGGCGGCCCGCCACTGGCGCAGCGCCTCGCCCCAGCGGCCGGCGTGGCCGTGCACCGCCGCGAGCCGCCCGTAGAGCCGCGCCTCCTCGGCCAGGTCGCCGCGGGAGAGCCACAGGGCGAGGGCCCGCCCGTACCAGTCCGCGGCCCGCGTCCAGTCCCCCAGCGCCTCGTACGTCCCGGCCAGCGACTCCAGGGCGCGGACGGTGAGCAGCGGGTCGCCCGCCGCGCGCGCCGCCTCCAGAGCGCCGCGGTAGCGGCCCAGGGCGTCCCCGGACCGGCCCGCGGCCGTGTCGAGGTCGGCCAGGTTGAGCAGCGCCGCCGCCTGTTCCGGCCGCGACCCCCGCCGCTCGGCCACGGCCAGCACGAGCCGGTGCAGGGGATAGAGGTCGGGGGCGGCGCCCCGCTCGCCCCGGTGGGCGATCAGGGCGCGGGACAGGGCGGAGACCAACCGCCGCGCCTGGGTGAGGGATTCGCCGTCCGCCGCGGCCGATTCGGCGGCGGCCAGCAGGACCGGGAAGCGGGAGTCGAGCCACTCCCCGGCCACGGCGGGGGACGGGAAACGCAGCTCCCGCGACAGCGCCGCCAGCCGCTTCCGGGCGGGCGAGCCGGCCGGCTCGGTCACCGCCCGGCAGGACTGCAGCTGCCGTACGGTCCGCTCCAGCATCCGGGCCCGCGCCAGCTGGATCTCGGCCGGCTTCTCCTCCGCCTCGAGCGCGGCCCGCAGCAGCGGGGCGAGAGCGCCCGGCACCCGGTACCGCGACGGCAGGGGGCCGCTGTCCTCGGGCGGCCGCAGCAGCCCGTGGGCGGCGAAGCCCTCCAGCGCGGCCTGCGCGGCGGACGGCGAACTCCCGGCCAGCGCCGACGCGATGTGCGCGTCGACGACGCCGGCGGGGGCGAGCGCCAGCAGGCGCAGCAGCCGGGCGGCGGACGGCGGCAGGGAGGTGTGGACCAGTTGGAAGGCCCGCGCCAGCGGCCAGGTCCCGGGGGCGACCGGCGGGGCGGACCCCAGCGGGAGGTCGCGCAGCCGCTGGATCGCGTCGGCGACCGAGGTGCGGGGCCGGGCGGCGAGCCAGCCGCCCACCAGCATCAGCGCCGCCGGCTGCCCCGCGCACTCCTCGACCAGGGCGTCGGCGGAGCGCGGATCGACGGTGATCCGCACCGGGCCGGTGTACCGGGCGAGGAGTGCGACCCCGGTGTGCGGGTCGAGCCCGCCCAGGGTGCAGGGCCGGACGTCGGGGACTCCGGTGAGCGGGCCCTCCGAGGTGGCCAGCACCAGGCAGTCCGGAGCGTCGGGGATCAGTTCGAGGAGTTCCTCCGGCTGTCGGACGTCGTCGAGGAGCAGGAGCGCCGCGCGGCCGGCGAGGGCGCTGCGCAGCGCCTCGGTCAGCTCGTCGTCCGGCGCTCCGGGGACGGCGGTCACGTCCAGCGCTCCGAGCAGGTCGCGGGCGACGCGGCCGAGGGGCACGGGCTGTCCGTCCGGCGTGGTGAACCGGGCGCGCAGCACGCCGTCGGGGTACTCCGGCGCCGCGCGCCGGGCGAACTCCTCGGCGAGCGCGGTCCGTCCGGAACCGGGGCGGCCCGCGACGAGCAGCACCCGGGCCCGCGCGCCCTTGCGTCCGGAGAGGGTGTCCAGCCCGGTCCGGGCGATGTCGTCGCGCAGGGACTTGAGTTCGCGGGCGCGTCCGAGGAAGCCGGTGCCGGTGGTGTCCGCGGTGGTGGTGCGGGCCGGGGCGGCCGTTCTCGCGCGCCCGCCGGTGTCCACCGCCTGATCCGTCACGGGCGTGCTCCCTTCCCCTGCCGTCGGCGGGGAGACCCCGGCCTGCGCAGCCCGCCCCGGGTGCGGGCGGGAACTCCCCGAGCGTAGTTCACCCGGCACCGACGCCCGCACGGAGCGCGACAGGCCTTATGGCCGAAAATCACCGCATCGGATCATCCGCACGATGTGGTGCACCTCATGTCCGGGGCGCTGCCCCGACGGCGGCGGCTCCCCCGACGACGGCCGGCCCCGCGGGATGCGGGGCCGGCCGTGGGTGATGTTCAGGAATGCGCCGTGTGCATGAGGCGGTGTGCATGAGCACGTGAGGCCCGGACGGGACGGGTCGCGACGGGTCCGGCCGTCCTGCGGAGCCCCCGGCGCGCGGGAACGCGAGGCGTCAGGCGCCGACCGAGGCGTCGAAGGGCCGGGCCGGCCACGGGGCGTCCGCCGGGCGCAGCGCCTCGACGCCGTCCCCCGCGAGCGCCGCGGTGAGCGACAGAACGCCGACCACCAGGCAGTTGTTGTGCAGCTCACCGGCGAGCACGCCGCGCACCAGCTCCGGCAGCGGCACCCGGTCGATCTCCATGTCGGCCTCCTCCTCGGAGACCTCGAAGCGCTCGCCCTCGGCATCGGTGAGACCGCGGGCGAGGAAGATCCGGACGGCCTCGTCGCAGCCGCCGGGCGTGGTGTAGACGTCCGTGAGGACCCGCCAGTCCTCGGCCTTGATGTGGACCTCTTCGTAGAGCTCGCGCTGGGCACCGTGCAGCGGGTTCTCGCCGGGCACGTCCAGCAGTCCGGCCGGGATCTCCCACAGCTTGTGGCGTACCGGGTGGCGGTACTGGCGGAGGACGACCACCCGGTTGTCCTCGTCGAGCGCGAGGACCGCCACGGAGCCGGGGTGGACCTGGTAGTCACGGGTGACCGTGCTGCCGTCCGGCATGACCACACGGTCCGTCCGGACGCTGGTCTTGTTGCCGGTGAAGGGGGTGGCGGTCTCCGTGACCTGCCACTCCGCGGCGATGTCGTGCAGGCGCTCGGTGTGCTCGCCCATGGGTGGATCGACCTCCGCAACGATGATGCCGGGGCCCGGGTCTCTGCGACGCCCGGACCCCGGCCACCACCGTATCGGTCAGCCCTTGGAGCTCTTCTTCCGCGCACCCTGCTGCCGCTCGACGGCCGCCTTCGCCAGGCCCGCGAAGAGCGGGTGCGGGCGGGTCGGGCGGGAGCGCAGCTCCGGGTGCGCCTGGGTGGCGACCAGGTAGGGGTGCGTCTCGCGCGGGTACTCGACGTACTCGACCAGCTTGTTGTCCGGGGAGGTGCCGGAGAAGAGCAGGCCGGTCTTCTCCAGCTCGGCGCGGTAGGAGTTGTTGACCTCGTACCGGTGGCGGTGGCGCTCCTCCACGTACGGCTGGTCGCCGTAGACCTCGCGGACGATGGAGCCCTCGGCCAGCTTCGCCGGGTACATGCCGAGCCGCATGGTGCCGCCGAGGTCGCCCTCACCGGCGACGATGTCCAGCTGCTCGGCCATGGTGGAGATCACCGGGTGGGCGGTGGCCGGGTCGAACTCGGTGGAGTTGGCGTCCTCGATGCCGGCGATGTTGCGCGCCGCCTCGACGACGACGCACTGCAGGCCGAGGCAGAGGCCCAGCAACGGGATCTTGTTCTCCCGGGCGTAGGTGATGGCCGACACCTTGCCGTCCACCCCGCGCTCGCCGAAGCCGCCGGGGATGCAGATCGCGTCGACGTCACCGAGCTGCTCCCGGGCGCCCGCCGGGGTCCGGCAGTCGTCGGAGGTGACCCACTTGATCTTCACCCGGGCGTTGTTGGCGAAGCCGCCCGCGCGCAGCGCCTCGGTGACCGAGAGGTAGGCGTCGGGAAGGTCGATGTACTTGCCGACCAGGGCGACGGTGACCTCGTGGTCGGGCTGGTGGACGCGGCGCAGCAGGTCGTCCCACTGGGTCCAGTCGACGTCGCGGAACGGGAGGTCGATCCGGCGGACGACGTAGGCGTCCAGGCCCTCGGCGTGCAGCACCTTGGGGATGTCGTAGATCGACTTGGCGTCGATCGCGGCGACCACGGCGGCCTCGTCGACGTCGCACATCAGCGAGATCTTGCGCTTGATGGACTGCGGGACCTCACGGTCGGCGCGGAGCACGATCGCATCCGGCTGAATACCGATGTTGCGCAGTGCGGCCACCGAGTGCTGGGTGGGCTTGGTCTTCAGCTCGCCGGAGGGGCCGATGTACGGGAGCAGCGAGACGTGCACGAAGAAGACGTTGTCCCGGCCGACCTCGTGGCGGACCTGGCGGACGGCCTCCAGGAAGGGCAGCGACTCGATGTCGCCGACCGTGCCGCCGACCTCGGTGATGACGACGTCCACGTCCTCGGTGGCCAGCCGGCGGATGCGGTGCTTGATCTCGTTGGTGATGTGCGGGATGACCTGCACGGTGTCGCCCAGGTACTCGCCGCGCCGCTCCTTGGCGATGACGGAGGAGTAGACCTGGCCGGTGGTGACGTTGGCCGATCCGTCGAGGTCCACGTCGAGGAAGCGCTCGTAGTGGCCGATGTCGAGGTCCGTCTCGGCACCGTCGTTGGTGACGAAGACCTCGCCGTGCTGGAACGGGTTCATCGTGCCAGGATCGACATTGAGGTACGGGTCGAGCTTCTGCATCGTGACCCGCAGGCCCCGCGCCTTCAGCAGCGCACCCAGGCTGGAGGCCGTGAGCCCCTTGCCGAGCGAGGAGGCGACACCCCCGGTGACGAAGAGGTGCTTGGTCGTCATGGATTTGGGCGGCAGTGCCAAGAGGGGGCTCCCGTGGTCGCGTAGTGAGGTGCGGGCCGGCTCCTACCCTGTACGAAGAGTTTCGGAGGGGGTGCCGTCGCTGCGGTTCGGGGGTGCCGTCACCTCGGGTGAGGCCCACCGGTCCACGGGCTACCAGGGTATCAGCGACAGCAGGAGGCTGCTTCCGGCCATGCGTGGACCTCTTTCGTACGGGCCGGTCGCGGGGCTTCGTACGGGCCGGTCACCGGGCTCCTCAGCGGGCACGGAGCCGCTGGTCACCCGTACGGCCCGGACGCCTTGCCCGGACGGCCACACGGATCGGTGCGGTGCGTCGTATCCTGCTCGGACACATCAGCGAGCACCGGCACGGCACGACCCCGCCCCGCCTCCCGGAACAGAGCTCGTCACATGTTCCCTTGACCGCAAGACGCCCTGAGGGGCGACGAGGCCGTTCGACTGGAGATGCACGTGGCCGGGCGCATCGAGGATTACGCACTCATCGGCGACACGCAGACCGCCGCCCTGGTCTGCCGGGACGGCACGGTCGACTGGCTGTGTCTCCCCCGGTTCGACTCCCATGCCGTCTTCGCCGGGCTGCTCGGCACGGATGAGCACGGGTTCTGGCGGCTGGGCCCCGCGTATCCGGACGGCACCGAGCCGCCGGCCGCGGACCGCCGGCGCTACCGCGGTGATTCGCTGGTGCTCGAATCGGAGTGGGACACCCCGCGCGGCACGGTGCGCGTGATCGATTTCATGCCGCCCCGGGAGGGCGCCCCCCAGCTGATCCGGATCGTGGAGGGGGTCAGCGGGCGCGTGCCGATGCAGTCGGCGCTGCGGATGCGCTTCTCCTACGGCTGGGTCGTGCCGTGGGTGCACCGGGTGGACGGGCGCACCGTCGCCGTCGCCGGACCGGACTCGGTCTGGTACGACACGGCCGCCGAGACGCACGGCGAGGAGCTCACCACCTACTCGGACTTCACCATCTCGCCGGGTGAGCGGATGGCCTTCACCATCAGCTGGCAGGCCTCGCACAGGGAGCCGCCGCCGCTGCCCGAGCCGGAGGCGTCCCTGGAGGCTACCGAGGAGTTCTGGCAGGAGTGGGTGGCGCAGTGCACGTACCACGGCCCGTACCGGGACGCCGTGGTCCGCTCGCTGATCACCCTGAAGGCGCTGACCTACGGGCCGACCGGCGGGATCGTGGCGGCGCCGACCACCTCGCTGCCGGAGGACATCGGCGGCTCGCGGAACTGGGACTACCGGTTCACCTGGCTGCGGGACGCGGCGATCACCCTGTCGTCGCTGCTGCGCACCGGCTACCGCGAGGAGGCCCGCGCCTGGCGTGAGTGGCTGCTCCGCGCCGTCGCGGGCGACCCGGAAAACCTCCAGATCATGTACGGGATCGCGGGCGAGCGGGAGCTGGGCGAGACGGAGCTGACCTGGCTGCCGGGGTACGAGAACTCGCAGCCGGTCCGGGTCGGCAACGGCGCGGCGGGCCAGCTCCAGCTCGACGTCTACGGCGAGGTCACCGAGGCGCTGCACCTGGCGCACATGACGGGCCTGGCGCGCAACGACTACGCCTCGCTGCTCCAGCTGAAGCTCATCCGGTACCTGGAGGACCACTGGAACGAGCCGGACGAGGGCATCTGGGAGGTCCGCGGGCCGCGCCGGCACTTCGTCCACTCCAAGGTCATGGCCTGGGTGGCGGTGGACCGCACGGTGAAGCTGATCGAGTCCGGCGATGTGGACGGTCCGCTGGAGCGGTGGCGCGAGCTGCGCGACGAGATCCACCGCACGGTCTGCGAGAAGGGCTACGACAAGGAGCGCAACACCTTCACCCAGTACTACGGGTCGAAGGAGCTGGACGCCTCGCTGCTGCTCATTCCGCAGATGGGCTTCCTCCCGCCGGACGACAAGCGGGTCATCGGCACGATCGAGGCGATCCAGCGGGAGCTGGGCACCGAGGACGGCTTCGTGATGCGCTACCCGACGCAGGGGGAGACCCCGGGCGTCGACGGGCTGGAGGGGGACGAAGGCGCCTTCCTGGCCTGCTCGTTCTGGCTGGCGGACGACCTGGCGATGATCGGCCGGGTGGACGAGGCCCGGAAGCTGTTCGAGAAGCTGTTGTCGCTCCGGAACGACCTGGGACTGCTCGCCGAGGAGTGGGACCCGGTCCGGCAGCGGCAGGTTGGCAACTTCCCGCAGGCGTTCAGCCATGTCCCGCTGATCGACACCGCGCTGCGGCTGACCGCTTCGGGTGCGTACGGGGGCTGAGGGCCCGGGACCGTACGGGCCGGCGGGCCAGGATGTGCAGGTCAGCCCGGCCCCGGGTAGCGTCCGCCTCATGGAAGCGCAGGCCGGGATCACCGTGCGGCGCGCTCTCGAGCTGCCCGCTCTCCGGCGCGGGCTCCCCGAGGTCGTCGCCTCCGAGGAGCAACTGGACCGGCCGGTCCGGTGGGTGCACGCGGGCGAGGTGCCCGACATCGCCTCCCTCCTCAAGGGCGGGGAGCTGCTGCTCACCACCGGTCTGGGGCTGGGGACCCGCCCGGCCGACCAGCGCGGATTCGTCCGCACCCTCGCCGACCGGGGCATCGCGGCGCTCGTCGTGGAGCTGGGCGGCAGCTTCACGGAGCTGCCCGGAGCGCTGCTGGAGGCGGCCCGGTCCTGCGATCTGCCGCTGGTGCAGCTGCACCGCCGGGTGCCGTTCGTGACGGTGACCGAGGAGATCCACACCGAGATCGTCAACGGCCACTACGCCCTGCTGCGCAGCGCTGAGGAGGTCCACCGGCGCTGCACCAACCTGCTGTTGCGCGGCGGCGGGGCACCGGAGGTGCTGCGCCTGCTGGCCGGCTTCACCGGCAACCCGGTCTTCCTGGAGACCCCGGAGGGCCAACTGCTCTACGCCGCCGGGCAGGGCGGGGCCGCGGAACCGGTGGAGGTGTGGGACGGGCTGCGCGCCAAGCGGGCGTCCCGGGCCGGGGAGCCGCCCGCGGGCGGCGTGACCGTGGACATCCCGGGCGGCGGTGCGGGGCCCGGTTCGGTACGGGCCCGGCTGGTGATCCTGCCGGTGGAGGGGCCGTTGGCGCCGGTGCACCGGATCGCCGCGGAGCGCACCGCCGGGCTGCTGGCGGTCGTGCTGATGCAGGCCCGGCAGGAGGAGGAGCTGGCGGCCCGCGGCCGGGGCGACTTCCTGACCGATCTCGCCGAGGGCCGGATCGCCGCCGAGGACGCCCCCGCCCGGGCCCGGGTACTGGGCTTCCGCCCGGCCGACGGTCTGCTGCTCCCCGTGGTGATGCGGCTGCCCGCCGAGCTGATCCCGCCCGGCGACTGGGCGGTCCTGGTGCGGGCGGTGCAGGAGGAGCTGACGACGGTCGGGCTGCCGGTGCTGATGGGAGTACGACCGGTGGAGGGCCGGGTTCCGCTGCTGCTGGGGCTGCGTTCGGAGTCGGAGCGGTCGGCCGCCGCCGACCGGGTCGCGGCGGCGCTGCGGGCCGGGGTCGAACGGGCCGGACTGGAGCGGGCCGGAGTCCAGTCGCCCGCGGTGGTCGTCGGGGTCGCCGGGGACTGGACGGGCGCGGGCCCCGGCCTGCGGCACGCCGCGGAGGCCGCAACCGCCGCCCAGGGCCTGCCGTCCCGCCCCTGGTACGACGCCCGGCGGCTGGACATCGACCTGCTGTTGTGGCGGCTGCGGGAGCACCCCGATCTCGCCGCGTTCGTGGACCGGGCCATCGGCCCCCTGCTGGTCCACGACCGTACGGCCCGGCCCCCGCTGCTGCCGACGCTGGAGGCCTATCTCGCGCACGCGGGCCGCAAGGCGGAGACCGCCCGCGAGCTGCACCTCAACCGGCAGACGCTGTACGACCGGCTGGCCCGGATCTCCCAGCTGCTGGCGACGAATCTGGACGATCCGCAGGCCGTGCTCGCTCTGAACCTGGCACTCCAGGCCCGCCGCCACACGGCGTGAGCCGTGCGGGCCGACCGGTCTTCTCCGGCCCGTGCATGCCGGCCGGCTCCGGCCCGTTCGGGAACGACCGGCCGGCTCCGGCCCGTTCGGGAATGACCGGCCGGCTCCGGCCCGTTCGGGAACAACCGGCTGGCTCCGGCCCGTTCGGGAACAACCGGCCGGCTCCGGCCCGTTCGGGACGAGGCGCCGGTCCCCTCCCGCACGTCCGGGAGACGGCCCCCGGTCACCGCCCCGCGAGTTCGTCGTACACGCTGAGGACTTGGGCCACGGTCTCGTCCTCGGTCGGCCAGGTAGCGGCCTGGGCCCGGCCGGCCGCCGACAGCCGGGCGCGGCGCCCGGGGTCGGCGAGCAGCCGGGCGACGGTCGCCGACAGCGCCTCCGCGTCGCCGTAGGGCACCAGTTCCGCGGCGTCCCCCACCAGTTCCGGGATGCCACCGACCGCCGTCGCCACCAGCGGCACTCCGGCGCGCAGCGCCTCCTGCGCGAGCACGGCGCGCGCCTCCCAGCGGCTCGGCAGCACCGCGACATCGGCCGCGGCCAGCAGCTCCGGCACGTCGTCATGGCGGCCCAGCAGCCGCACCGGCAGGCTCTCGGCGTCGATCCGCCGCTGGAGCAGGGGGCGTTCGGGTCCCTCCCCCGCCAGTACCAGCAGCGGCTGGGGATCGAGATCGCGCCAGCCGCGGGCGGCGTCGAGCAACAGCGAGTGACCCTGCCGGGGTTCGAGCCGGCCGACGGCGAGCAGCACCGGACGGTCCACCGCCCCGAGTTCGGCACGCGCCTTGCTGCGCCGCAGCTCGGCGTCCGCGCCGCCCGCATCGGGCACGAGGGACCGGGGTGCGGAGACCGCGGTGAGCCGGGCGTCGCGCGCTCCCCGCCGTCGGGCCCGGTCGACCAGGCCGGACGAGGTACCGAGCACGACCGCCGCGGCCCGCACCGCCCGGCGTTCCATCAGCCGCACCACCTGGGCGCGGGTCCCCTCGGCCGATCCCCGGGTGTACCAGGTGACGACGAGCGGGGTGCGGCGGCCGCCTAGCGCCAGGGCGGCGCGCACCGCGGCCCGCAGCCCATGCGCGTGCACGACGTCGGCCTGACCGCAGACGGCCCGCAGCACGGCGACCGTCGCGGGGTCGGTGCGGGCCGCCACGGGCCCGAACTGGGCACCGGCGCCGGTGAAGTCATAGGCCCGCTCGGCGGCGCGCGGGGCGCACACCGTCACGCGGACACCGCGCGCGACCAGCCCGGCGGTCAGCGAGCGCACATGCGCGCCGTTGCCCGAGCTGCCGCGCCCCAGCACCTGGACGGCGTGCAACGGCGACTTCCCGGGCGGTGGGGCCGGTGTGCTGCTCACGCGGGTGGAGCTCCTGGGTCGGGGCCGGGGGACGGTGGGGCGACAACTGCGCGCCCCAGGATGCCAGTCCGACGGGACGGCAAGGCACCGATGTTCGGCACTTTCGGTGCCCCTGGCTGCCCACACCCGACCACACTCACCCGATCGAGTGACGGACGCCTGTCCTATCCGAGGGTGCGTCGATCCGCGGGGGGCGTCTATCCGCGGGGCGCGCCCGTCGGCCGTACGGGGGTGGCGCCGCGGGAGAACGCGGCGGCCGTCTCCCGACGGCGGCCGAGAGCGTCCCAGGCGCGCAGCACGGCGTGCTCGCGCCAGGCCGAACCGCTGCCCATCACGTCACCGGCGACGGCCGCGGCGACCACGGCGGCGGCGCGCACCACCAGTCCGGTCCGGCCGGCGCCCGCGGCGACGGCCAGCCCGAGCCCGGCGCCGAGGGCATGCGCGCCCGCGTCCCCGAGCATGGTCAGCTCGCCGAGATCGTCCCCGAGGACGGCGGCCCCGGCGCCCAGCGGTGCCGCCGTCAGCACTCCGGCCGCGCCCCCGCACAGCAGCCCCGGCGCCCCCGCGGCCAGCACGGCCTTCGCGGCCCGGCCGGGCCGCACGTCCAGCAGATTGACCAGATGGGCGGTGCCCGCGACGACGACACCGGCGAGCAGCTTGTCGGCGGCGCGCTCCTTGAGCAGCGCACCGGCGGCCAGGCCGGCCGCCCCGATGCCGAAGAGCTTCACGCTGCCCGTGGTGATCTCGCCCTCCCTGAGGGCGGTGAGATGGGCCCGGAAGCCGCGGCGGCGGTCGCCCCGGCCCACCATGTCGTCGTACAGCCCGCAGGCGCCCGCCCCGAGGACGGCGAGCGCGGCGGCGCCCCGGGCGCGGACCGGCAGCGCCGACGCGGTCACCGCGGCCAGCACGGTGCCCACCGTCACGGCCGGACCGGCGTAGAGGTCGACGACACGGCCGGAGTGGTTGCGCCGCTCCCAGAGTGCGGCCTCGCCCGGCGGCTTGCGCCGCAGCCCCGCCTGCGCCACCCGGGCGGCCCCCACCGCGGCGAACAGAGCGGCCACCCGCCCTTCTCCGCTGCCCCGCTGCGCCATCGCGTGTGCTCCCCTCGCTGCCGAATCGCCCGTCACCCTACGCGCCGGCCTGCGGTGTTCGGCGCGGCGGTCCCCCTGCACAGAGGCCCGGCTGCACAGAGGCAGGCCGCACAGGGGCCGACCGGGAGGGGACCGGCCGGGAGGGGTACGGGGCGAGTGCGGCCGGGGGACGGCCGCGGCCGCAACGGCAGGCACACCGCCGGCGACGGGCGGCCGTCCGGTACGTCCCTCGCGGCCCGTGCCCCCGGACACGTTCAGGACCGGCTCACAGCCCCGTCCGCGCCGCCTCCAGGAGCTCCTCCGCGTGGGCGCGGGCCAGCTGCGAGTCCTCCTGGCCGGCGAGCATCCGGGACAGCTCGCGCACCCGGTCCTCGCCCTCCATGGCCTGCACACCGCTGCGCGTCACCGAGCCGTCGTGGGTCTTCTCCACGACCAGGTGGCGGTCGGCGAAGGCCGCGACCTGCGGCAGGTGGGTGACCACCACGACCTGGGCGGACTTGGCGAGCCGGGCCAGGCGCCGGCCCACCTCCACCGCCGCCTTGCCGCCCACGCCGGCGTCGACCTCGTCGAAGAGATAGGTCGGCACCGGGGCGGAGCCCGCGAAGACGACCTCCACGGCGAGCATCACCCGGGACAGCTCACCGCCCGAGGCGCCCTTGGCGATCGGCCGGGGCTGGGCGCCCGGGTGCGGGGCGAGCAGCAGCTCGACGTCGTCCGCACCGGTCGGCCCGAAGGCCACCGGCCGGCCGCCGACCTCGATCCCGTCCGGGTCCTCGGTCTGCCGGATGTCGATGGTCACCCGGGCGTGCGGCATGGCGAGTTCGGCCAGCTCCGCGGTGACCGCGTCGGCGAATCGCTGCGCCGCCTCCGTACGGGCGTCGGTCAGGTCCTGTGCCAGTCCGGCGAGTTCGACGCGCAGCGCGTCGTGCTCGGCCGTCAGCTCGCCGATCCGGTCGTCGTCGCCGTCCAGCTCCGCGAGCCGGGCCGCGCTCTGCTCGGACCAGGCCAGCACGGCCCCGATGTCCTCCCCGTACTTCCGGGTCAGCTGGGTGAGAACGGCGCGCCGCTCCTCGACCGCGGCCAGCCGGAGCGGATCGGCGTCGAGGTCGTCGGCATATCCGGCCAGCTCGCCCGCCGCATCGCCGAGCAGGATGCCGATCTCGCCGATCCGGTCGGCCAGTCCGGCCAGCGCCGGGTCGTGCGACCGTACGGCCTCCAAGGCCCGGTGCGCGCCCGCGACCAGAGTCGCCGCGTCCACACCCTCCAGGTCCTCCGGGTCGCCGGCGAGTGCGCGGTGGCCCGCGGTCGCGGCGGAGGCCAGGGCCTCGGCGTGGCCGAGCCGCTCGGCCTCGGCCGCCAGGTCGGTGTCCTCACCGGGCTGGGGTTCCGCGGCGGCGATCTCCTCCAGCCCGAAGCGCAGCAGATCGGCCTCCTGGGCGCGCTCGCGGGCGCGGGTGGTCAGCTCGTCGAGCCGGGCCGCCACCGCGCGCAGCCGCCGGTGGGCCGCGGTGTACGTGTCCAGGGGCGCGGAGACCGCGGCACCGGCGTACCGGTCGAGGGCCTGCCGCTGCCGCGCGGGGCGCAGCAGCCCCTGCTGGTCGGTCTGGCCGTGCACCGCGACGAGGTCGTCGGCGAGCTCGCCGAGCAGCCCCACCGGTACGGACCGCCCGCCCAGATGCGCCCGGGAGCGTCCCTCGGCCGAGACGGTCCGGCTGATGAGCAGCGCGCCGTCGTCCAGCTCGGCACCCGCTTCCCCGGCGCGCACCGCTGCCGGGGCGTCGGGGGGCACCTGGATGCGCCCCTCGACCACCGCCGACTTGGCACCGATCCGCACGAGGGCGGCGTCGGCACGGCCGCCGAGCAGCAGACCGAGACTGGTGACGACCATGGTCTTGCCCGCGCCGGTCTCACCGGTCACCGCCGTGAAGCCGGGTGACAGCTCGACGACGGCGTCGTCGATGACCCCGAGCGACCGTATCCGCATCTCCTCCAACACGGACACGACCTTACGAGGTTCCGCGGGCGCCGCGCGACGTGCTCCCCCGTGTCACCTCGGGGAAGCACGCCTCCACCACCCCTCTGACGTGCCCGGGAGCGCCCGCCGGCGCTCTCCCGGGGAAAGCGGTCGGCCCGGGGCGGGGGCGGGCGGCCCCTCTTCCGGGTGACCGTGCGCGAGGGCCGGATGTCCGCGAAGCGCCCGAAGCGCCCCGAAGGTCACCGGTACCCATCCGTCGAAGAAGCCCTCCGAAGAAGCGCCACTGAGCCCCTCCCGCCGCCGGCCGGCTCCCCGGCCCTCACGACCCGGCCCCGCGACCCGCGACAACCGCCACCGTCCCGCCCGGCGCCGGCCCCCGCCGTCACCCGGGGAGCCGCTCCGGGGCCGTCACTGCGGCGCGCCCCGCCAGCCGGCCACCGGCAGCGCGAACTTGGCGACCAGCCGGTCCGTGAACGACGCGTGGTGCAGCCGGGCCAGCCGTACGGGCACCGCGCCGCGCCGCACCTCCACCCGGGCCCCCGCGGGGAGTTCGACGGTGCGCCGCCCGTCGCACCACAGCACCCCGTGCGGGGTCTGCGGCTGCACCTCGACCGCGAGCACCGAGTCGGGCGCGGTGAGCAGCGGCTTGGCGAACAGCGCGTGGGCGCTGATCGGGACCATGAGCAGGGCCTCGACCTCCGGCCACACCACCGGGCCGCCCGCCGAGAAGGCGTAGGCGGTGGAGCCGGTGGGCGTGGCGCAGACGACACCGTCACCGCCGAAGCGCGACACCGGACGGTTGTCGACCTCGGTGACGACCTCGATCACCCGCTCGCGCGCGGCCTTCTCCACGGACGCCTCGTTCAGCGCCCAGTCACGGTGCACGATCCGGCCGTTGTTGCGGACGAGCACATCGATGGTCATGCGCTCCTCGACCTCGTAGTGGCGCGTGACGACGCGGTCCACCACCTTGTCGAGATCGTCCCGCTCGGCCTCCGCGAGGAAGCCGACCCGGCCGAGGTTCACCCCGAGCAGCGGTACTCCCGAGGCGCGCGCGAACTCGGCGCCCCGCAGCAGCGTTCCGTCGCCGCCCAGCACCACCAGGAGCTCACAGCCCCGCAGGACGTCCTCCGACGCCTCCACCAGCTCCACCTGGGGAGGCAGCGGCAGGTCCGCCGCCTCCTCCGCGAGGACCCGCACACCGATGCCGCAGCGCAGCAGGCCCTGAACCACCAGTTCCGCGCTCCGCACGGCGGCCGGCCGGCCGGTGTGGGCGAGCAGGAAGACGGTGCGATCTGTCGTGGTCAATGCGGCCCCTCCGCCACTGCACGTTCGACATCGGCCGGATCCAGTGCGGGAGCCCCGGCGCGCAGCCAAAGAAAGTATTCGACATTGCCGGACGGTCCCGGCAGCGGGCTCGCGGTGACGCCCAGGACACCGAGGCCGAGGTCAGCGGCGTGACCGGCCACGGTACGCACGGCTTCGGCACGCAGTTCGGGGCTCCGGACGACTCCGCCGCTGCCGAGTCGCTCCTTCCCCACCTCGAACTGCGGCTTGACCATCAGCACGAGATCCGCATCGGGTGCGGCGCAGCGGACGAGCGCGGGCAGCACCAGGCCGAGCGGGATAAAGGAGAGGTCGCCGACGACCAGGTCGACGGGCTCGCCGTCGATGTGTTCCAGTTCCAATTCACGTACGTTCGTACGGTCCTTGACCGTCACCCGTTCATCGCTCTGCAACGACCAGGCGAGCTGCCCGTAGCCGACGTCGACGGCGACGACCTGCCGGGCGCCGCTCCTCAGCAGGACATCGGTGAACCCACCGGTCGAGGCGCCGGCGTCGAGGGCCCGGCGGCCCTCGACCTTCAGCCCGTGCGGGGTGAAGGCGGCCAGTGCGCCGGCGAGCTTGTGCCCGCCCCGCGACACGTAGTCCGGGTCGCCGTCGTCCTCGGTCACGACGACGGCCGCGCTGGTCTCCACCTGTGTGGCCGCCTTGGTCGCGGTGGTCCCGCCGACGGTCACCCGGCCCGCGGCGATCAGCTGGCTCGCGTGCTCCCGCGAGCGGGCCAGCTTGCGGCGCACCAGCTCCGCGTCGAGTCGGCGTCGTGCCACGTCCGGTTCGCTCCTTCCGAGCGGTGTTCCGAGCGGGGGAACCGCAGGGAACGGGCTGCTTCTCACATCGATGGATCCCCGGGGAGCCCCCGGGCCGCCGTGCGTCCGGGGTGGGCCGGTGCACGGCGGGGGACCCGGCGCCGGCCGGACCGGCCGACGGCCGGAGTACGGCTCACCGGCCGGGCGGACGGTCTCCCGGCGGCTGCGCGGGCCGCGGCTCCCCCGGCCCGGTGTCGAGCGAGGCGAGCTCGGAGCGCAGCTCCCGGTGCACATCCTCGTACACCGCGATGTGGCCGTCCGCCGGGAGGTGGTCGACATCGGCCAGGCGCTCCAGCTGCGCGTCGACCTCGGCACGGCCCGTGGGGGTGCGGGTGACACCGAGCGGCAGCGGCTCGTCCTCCGGTCCCGGCTCCGTGCCGGGCATCGGCTCAGTCATGACCCCGACGCTACCCCGAACCGGGCCTTCTTCGGAGAACGAGGCCCTGGGGTACCGTCGTCCACGATGAGCACCCTCGAGGAGTGCCGCAGCGCACTCGACCGGCTGTCGGAGAATCTCGGCCGTGCCAACGGCGACCTGCGCAGCGCCGCCGCCCTGGACCGCTCACTGAGCTGCCGGATCACCGACCTGGACATCACCTTTCTGGGACGGCTCGCGCAGAGCCGCATCCAGGACGTGACCACGGTGCCGGGCCCGCCGCCGGAGCGTGCGCAGATCCGGCTCGCCATGGCGAGTGACGATCTGGTGGCCCTGGTGGACGGCCGGCTGAACTTCGCCAAGGCGTGGGGCAGCGGCCGGATCAAGTTCGAGGCGGGCCTGCGCGACCTGCTGCGCCTGCGTTCCCTGCTGTAGGTCCTGTCGTCACACTCCCGTCGTCCGCCCGGAGGGCGGGAGTTCGACGACAGGGCCCCGCTCCTCCGGGCGCGCCGACGGACGGGGCGCGCCGGGCCTCGGCCGAAGCCGTCACGGGGCGACGCCCCAACCGGCGTGCCCGTCCAGCCCCCGCGCGCCGGACGAGCCACCCGCCTGACGGGCCCGGCACGGCACGGGAGCGAGCACCGAACCGGCCGCGCCGCCCGGGGTCAGAGCCCCAGCCGCGCCAGGGCCTTCTCGGTGTCCACGGCGGCCTCGCCGTCCCCGGCCTCGGTCCACACCGCGGCGCACAGCGCCCGCAGACCGTCGAGCGCCTCGCCGTCCCCGTCGAGCGCGGCCGCGCCGTCCCGTACGGACGCGGTCCAGCCGCCGCACCCGAAGCCGTCCGCCCCCGCCGTCACCTCGGGCTGCGGCGTCAGCAGCCCGCGCAGGTCGGCGGCCACATAGGTCGGCCGGTGCCGCGGGGGCGCGGCCACCAGGTGGGCCGCGTCCGTCACCCCGGTGAGGACCAGCAGCGAGTCCACCTCACCCGCGTACGCGCCCTCGATGTCGGTGTCGAGCCGGTCACCGACCACCAGCGGACGCTCGGCGCCCGTCCGCAGCACCGTCTCGCGGTGCATCGGCGGCAGCGGCTTGCCCGCGACCTGCGGCCGCTTGCCGGTGGCGATCCGTACCGCCTCCACCAGGGCACCGTTGCCGGGCGCGGTGCCCCGGGCGGTGGGAATGGTGAGGTCGGTGTTCGAAGCGAACCAGGGCAGGCCCCGCGCCACCGCGTACGCGGCCTCGGCGATCTGCTGCCACCCCAGCGACGGGTCGAAGCCCTGGACCACGGCCCGCGGATCGTCGTCCAGCGAGTCGACCGGCTCCAGGCCCCGCTCGCGCAGCGCCACCCGGAGTCCCTCCCCGCCGATGGTCAGCACCCGGGAGCCCGCGGGCAGCTGATCGGCGATCAGCCGTGCCACGGCCTGGGCCGAGGTGATCACGTCACCGGTCCCGGCGGGCACGCCCAGCCGCGTCAGATGCTCGGCGACGGCCTCCGGCGTGCGGGAGGCGTTGTTGGTCACGTAGGCCAGGTGCATGCCGCCGGACCGCGCCGCTGCCAGGGACTCGACCGCGTGATCGATCGCGGCGCCCCCGGCGTAGACCACACCGTCCAGATCGAGCAGCGCCGTGTCGTACGCCTCGCTCAGCGGCCGTCCGGAGGCCTCGGTCCGGGTCCGGACCGGGGTGTGCCGTGCCATGGTGTCTCGTTCCTCGCTCGCTGCCATCCCCCGATCATCCCGCATCGTGCACGGACGCATAACATGCATCAATGACCACACCTGGGCACGCACGCGACGGCTTGCGGCTGTCGCCCTTCCGAGGTCTGCGCTATGTCCCCGAACGGGTCGGCAGCCTCGCAGCGGTGACCTCACCGCCGTACGACGTCGTGGTCCGGCCGGACGGCCTGCGCCACCTCGAGACCGCGGACCCGCACAACATCGTCCGGCTGATCCTGCCGCAGTCCGACTCCCCGGCCGCCCGGCACCGACAGGCCGCGGACACCCTGCACCGCTGGCTGGCGGAGGGCGTCCTGCGCGCGGACCCGGAACCTGCGCTGTACGTCTACGAGCAGCGCGACAACGCCGGACTGCTGCAGCGCGGCCTGATCGGTACCCTCCGGCTCAGCCCGCCCGAGGACGGCGTCGTCCTGCCGCACGAGGACGTGATGCCGGACATCGTCGAGGACCGGGCCGCGCTGATGCGCGAGACGGCGGCCCATCTGGAACCGCTGCTCCTCTCCTACCGCGGCAACGGCGACGTGGACGGGGCGGCCGCCGTCATCGAGCGCACGGTCCGGCAGGATCCGCTGCTCGCCACCACCACGGAGGACGGTTTCAGCCATCGTCTGTGGTCGGTGACCGATCCCGCGGAGCTCGCCGAGATCGACCGGGGTCTCGCCCGTCACCAGGCCCTGATCGCCGACGGCCACCACCGCTGGGCGACGTATCTGCGGCTGCGGGAGGAGCGGACGGTGCCCGGCCCCTGGGATTCCGGCCTGGTGCTCCTGGTGGACACCGCCCGCTATCCGCTGCGCGTGCGGGCCATCCACCGGCTGCTGCACAAGCTGCCGGTGCAGGACGCCGTCGCGGCCCTCGGGGACGCGTTCCGGGTCCGAACGGTGGCGGGCCCTCTCCCCCAGGCCCTCGACGAGCTGGCAGCCGCCTCGGACGCGGACGGCAACGCCTTCCTCCTCGCGGGCGGGACGGGATTCCACCTGGTCGACCGGCCGGACCCGGAGCTGCTGGACGCCACCGTCCCGACCGGCCGCCCGCAGGCGTGGCGCACCCTGGACGCGACCGTTCTGCACTCCGTCCTGCTGGAGCGCATCTGGCGGATACCGGACGGCCCGGAGCACATCGGGTACATCCACGACGCGTCGGCCGCGGTCGAGCAGGCGGAACGGCACGGGGGCACGGCCGTCCTCATGCACCCGGTGCAGGAGGACGTCGTCCGGGAGCTGGCCCAGCAGGGCGTCACGATGCCCCGGAAGTCGACGTCGTTCGGCCCCAAGCCCGCCACGGGACTGGTGCTGCGCAGCCTCGAACTGGGCTGACCGGAGCGTCGGCAGCGCACCTCGCGACACCTCGGATACACCTCGGAACAGAAACGGCGGCGGCCGGCGGCACCCGGATGGGTTCCGCCGGCCGCCGCCGCTATGGGGTCAGTCCCGGTCCTGCTCGGGCGCCTCGGTGGAGACGGGCTCCACTGCCTCCTGCGCCACGTCCTCTTCCTGCGCCACGTCCTCGGTCACCGCAGGCTCCACCGCGGCGACCTCCTCCGCGGCCTGGCTCTCCTCCGCAGCCTCGCTCTTCTCCGCGGTCTCGCTCTCCTCCGCGGTCTCGCTCTCCTCCGCGGTCTCGCTCTCCTCCGCGGCCTGGCTCTCCTCCTCGGCCCCGGCCTCCTCCGCGACGGCGCCCTCCTCCAGGACGACGGCCTCCGGCTCCGCGGGAGCCGACGGCTCCTCGACGGACGGCTGCACCGCGGCGGACGGCTGCTCGTCGGGCTCGGCACCCGGGTCGAACGCATCGGTGAACTCGACACCGTCCAGCTCCGCGAGCCGGTCCGACGCGTCGGTGGTGCCGCCCTGATCGGCCTCCAGGGCCTTGGCGAACCACTCGCGTGCCTCGTCCTCACGGCCCACGGAGAGCAGCGCGTCGGCGTACGCGTAGCGCAGCCGGGCCGTCCACGGCTGGATGGAGTTCGACGCCAGCTCCGAACTCTGCAGCGTCACCACCGCGGCGTCGGCCTGGCCCATGTCGCGCCGGGCGCCGGCGGCGACCAGACGCATCTCGACCTGCCCGGCGCGGTCCAGCTTCTGCACCTCGGGCTCACCGGCCATGGCCAGCGCCCGCTCCGGACGCCCCATGCCCCGCTCGCAGTCGGCCATCACGGGCCACAGCTCGGTGGAACCGGTCATCCGGCGCGCGGCACGGAACTCCGCGAGCGCCTCGGAGTACTTCGCGACGGCGTACGCGGCGAAGCCCGCGGCTTCCCGCACCGCCGCGACCCGCGAGGCGAGCCGCAGCGCGATCCGCGAGTACTCGTAGGCCCGCTGCGGGTCCTCGTCGAGCAGATTGGCGACCATGACGAGGTTCCTGGCGACGTCCTCGGCCAGGGTCTTGGGCAGGCTCAGCAGCTCCTGCCGCACGTCCTTGTCGATCTCGTCACCGGTGACGTCGTCGGGGATCGGCAGCCGCTTGATCGGCTCACGCTCGCGGTCGCCCCGCTCACGGTCGTCCCGCCGGCCGTAGCCACCGGACCGGTCATCACGGCGCCCGTAGCCACCGGAACGCTCGTCCCGTCCACGGTCGCCCTGCCCGTACGGACGGCGCGGCCCACGGTCACCGCGGTCGTCCCGCCCGCGGAAGCCGCCGCGCTCGTCGTCCCGCCGCGGACCGCGGGGGCGCTCGTCACGGGAGCGGTCGCGGTCGTCCCGCCGGCCGTAGCCACCGGAGCGGTCATCACGACGCTCGAAGCCGCCGGAGCGGTCATCACGGCGCTCGGAGCTGCCGGACCGGTCGTCACGGCGGTCGAAGCCGCCGCCGGGACGGCCACCACGGTCCCGGTCGTCCCGCCCGCGGAAGCCACCGCGCTCGTCATCACGCCGCGGACCACGCGGACGGTCGTCCCGCCGGAACCCACCACGGTCATCGTCACGCCGCGGCCCACGCTCATCACGCCGCTCGTCCCGACCACGGAACCCACCACGGTCATCCCGACGGTCGTCACGTCGGTCGTCGCGCTGGAATCCGCCACGGTCGTCCCGCCGGAAGCCACCGCGGTCGTCATCACGGCGCGGCCCACGGTCATCCCGGCCACGGAACCCACCACGGTCGTCCCGACGGTCGTCCCGTCGGAATCCGCCACGGTCGTCGCGCCGGTCGTCCCGACGCTCATCACGGCGGTCATCACGCCGGGGACCCTGCCCCGGACGCTCGTCCCGACCACGGAACCCGCCGCGCTCGTCATCGCGCCGCGGGCCACGGGGGCGATCGTCACGGGAGCGGTCACGGTCGTCCCGCCGGCCGTAGCCACCGGACCGGTCGTCACGACGCTCGAAGCCGCCGGACCGGTCATCCCTGCGGTCGAAGCCGCCGCCGGGACGGCCACCACGGTCCCGGTCGTCCCGCCCGCGGAAGCCACCGCGCTCGTCATCACGCCGCGGACCACGCGGACGGTCGTCCCGCCGGAACCCACCACGGTCATCGTCACGCCGCGGCCCACGCTCATCACGCCGCTCGTCCCGACCACGGAACCCACCACGGTCGTCCCGTCGGGGGCCGCCACGGTCGTCACGCCGGTCGTCCCGACGCTCATCACGGCGGTCGTCACGCCGGTCGTCACGCCGGGGACCCTGCCCCGAACGCTCGTCCCGCCCGCGGAAGCCGCCGCGCTCGTCATCGCGCCGCGGGCCGCGGGGGCGGTCGTCACGGCCGCGGGCTCGGTCACCGTCACGGTCCCGGCGCGGTCCCGCTCCTCGGGAATCCCGTCGGTCACCGCCGTCCTGACGCCTCGGGTGGCGCTCCGAGCGCCCTGACCTGTCCTCGGGCGAGTTGGTGGGCATCGACGTGACTCCTGTCTTGCGGTACCGCAGCTGTCCTGAGGTTCCGCAGTCGTTCTCACGCGGGCCGTCGGCCCACGCATCATGGAAAACAAAAGGACCCGTGGGTCCCAGCATGAACGCTGGGACCCACGGGTCCTTCAAAGATTGTTCGGCGGCGTCCTACTCTCCCACAGGGTCCCCCCTGCAGTACCATCGGCGCTGAAAGGCTTAGCTTCCGGGTTCGGAATGTAACCGGGC